>JBJEBN010000110.1:0-31265 GCA_051870095.1 Candidatus Cryptobacteroides sp.
GAGAGATCTTTCTATTTAAAAAGAAGCGGAACAAATTCAGAGAGATAAATCCTCCAGTTGCGCCAGATATGGCCTCCGTCAGTCTCCATATATTCATACGGATAACCGGCTTCTTTCATCTTCGTCATGAAATCGATGTTGGCCTTATAGAGAAAATCGGTGTTGCCACATCCAATCCACAGAAGTGCCGGTTTCTTGCTGAAATAAGTAGCAAGTTTGGCATCGAAATTATCATAGAGCGGAGTCATCTGCTGCTCGCTGACACCAATTGCTGCGGAGAACATACCTGAATAGTTGAACATGTCAGGATAATTGATGCTTATGTAAAGAGTGTGGAAACCACCCATTGAAAGACCGCAGATTGCACGGCTCTGTTTCTTTGCGATGGTCTTGTAGTTGCAGTCGATGAACTTAACGATTTCAGGGAATGAAGTCTCGAAAGAACCCTCCATGGTCTTTGGAAGCTGCATTGTAGGGTTAACATATCCTGTTGAATTCTCACCTGGAGCTGCCTCCTGTGAAATGTTGCCGTTTGTGAAGACAACAATCATAGGTTTTGCCTGACCAGAGGCGATAAGGTTGTCAAGAATCTGGGCAGCACGTCCCTGCTCAAGCCATGCATCCTCGTCACCGCCGATACCATGGAGAACGTAGAGGACAGGATAACGGGTCTTGCCACATGGATTGTAACCAGCTGGAGTATAGACACTCAGTCTGCGGTCGAATCCTGCAACAGCACTGTCATACCATACTTTTGAAACGGTTCCGTGAGGTACATCCTGAATTGTGTAGAGATCTGCACGGCCACCAGGCATGATGAAAGCGCTTGTAAGGGATGAGACGTCGCGGTTCACCCATATGTTGTTGTTGTCTATTACATTGTTGCCGTCCACATTGAAGGTGTAGGTGTACATTTCAGGAGCCACCTTGAAGTCGGTCGTATATTCCCATACGCCCTTCACCCCTTCTTTGAGCTCAGCCACTCCCGGACCGTCGAACTCACCGAATGGAGTCTGTATTTTCTGTGTCGGGAGAAAGTCTCCCGACACTGTTATTTTTACTGCTTTTGGAGCGAAATAGCGGAATGTAACGGTTCCGTCTTCGTTTATGACAGGAGACTCGACCTGCGGGCCTCCCCAAAGGGCCTGCTGTGCAAATGCAGAAACGCCCACAAATGCAGCAGTGAACAATGTAGCAATTTTTTTCATTTCTTGTTAATTATGTTTTTTGAATTCATTTCCGAATGCTTTCAGGAATTTCGGGATACATTCTCCCCAGAATTTCCAGTCATGACCGCCATACCACTCCTCATAAGAATGCTCAATCCCGCAGCCGTTCAACACATCGCTGAACTGTTTGGGTGACTGACCGACAGTCATGTCATTTGTTCCGTTTGCAATATAAATTGTTGGAAGAGTTTCCTTGTCCGCCGTCATTGCAAGTTCTGTCAAAGGGTCGAAGAAAGCCTGACTCATTGCATACAGACAGCAGAATTTTTCCGGGTATTTCAAGGCATAATAAGATGAGCCATATCCTCCCATGGAGAGTCCGGCGATTGCACGGCACTCACGTCTTGCATCAATATGATATTTCTTTTCAACATGAGACATCAGTTCTTCATGGAAAAACGTTTCATAATCCATGATGTCACCGAATCCGCCGATATATTTTCTAGCGTCGGAACTGTCCAGATAGAAACTGTTCCAAGCTTGAGGCATGATGATTACAGTCGGAGCAATTGCTCCGTCTGTAATCATCTGTTCAAGCTGAAATGCGAGAGAATTTACCTGGCCCCTTGTCTGAGGAGATTCACTCCATGCTCTGTTGTCATCTCCCATACCATGAAGAAGATAAATGACATTATATTTGCCATCTTCACTGTAATCCGGTGGCAGCATGACATTGTACCTTACTGTTCTGCCAAGGACCGAACTCGAAAGCTCACGGTCCTTAAGAACCTGACAATGCTTCTGCTCAGGAACTTCCTCATTTGACGGTTTCTTTTCACATGAAACCGCTGTCATCATCCCCAAGACAAGCGCTGCTGAAACTATATGCCTGAAAATTCTCATATTATTTGCTATTACAACTCAATCGGACCAGTATATCTGGCATTGACAACACTGCTCTGAAGTGCGACAGTGTAGTTACCGCCTTCAACAGAAACAGTTACTGTACCGTCAAGAATCTTCTCAGCCGAGGTTGCACCATCGGTTACTGTCCACCAGCAAGTTCCCCAGTTGAAGAACTTATTGCCCCACATCTCGGTGTCATATCCGATTCCGAACTCTCCTGCTCCTATTGCACCGCCGGTAGCACATGCATTATATGTTCCGGGAGCGAGCTTGCCATCTGCACTGTAGATATCAAGAGCAAGATAATTACCTGTACCTGAATATGTTGTTGTCCATGTCGGTGCATCGAAAGTAGATGAAACTCCATCAGTAGCAAACTGGAAGGTAATCAGACCGGCATTCTGGTTGCTTGCCGAAAGAACCTTGGTAAGTTCCTTGTATTTAATCTCACCCGTAGAATTCGGATCAGTAAGAGCAGGGATCTCACCGGTGAAAGTCGTCCATATCATTTCCTTTCCTTCACCGCTCTGGAGCTCGATTGTCCATCTGGAGCCGTTACGGCTTACTGTGACTGTTCCGGAAAGTATCTTCTGGGCGGAAGTGGCGCCGTTCGCAACAGTCCACCAGCAGGTTCCCCAGTCCTTCATTTCCATAGGGCCCCATCCCCAATCAACGGTAGTGTCATATCCGATTCCAAACTCCCCTTCCGAAACGACTCCTCCGACTGAATTGGCCTTGTAGATACCCTCATGGAGGAATCCGTCAGCGCTGTAGAGGTCGAGGGTAAGATAGTAGCCTTCACCTGTCCATGATGTCGACCAGTCAGGATTTTGTGTCGAAGAAATGCCGTCCTGGGCGAGCTGGATTGAGACCACACCCGGATTTGCATTGGCGGAAAGCACATTCACAAGCCTGACAGGTTCCGGATCAGGCTCATATACCAGGGTTGCTTTTGCATTTAATTTCACGATATTGCCATCAGCAAGCCAAACTACTCCATCGAATGAATAGTTGCTGCCGTTTGCAGAAACCGAGATACCGCCATGGTCAAGAGCAGCTGTCTTTCCATCTTTTGTGTAAGTGGAACCACCTTCTCCGACAAGATAGAAGCCTTTCTTGATTGAAGCTGCATCAGCGGCCGAATAAGTTACAGGCTCAAGATAGTATTTGTCACAATAGAATTTGAGATTGAATTTTGCACCTGCATCTCCAAGTTCGATATTGAAACAACGGACTCCATCAAGTTTGACTACTGAAGATGACACCAGCTCGGTTGAGTTGAATTTTTCCGGTTTCTGGTAAACATCATCAAGTGGAGCAATCGCTGATTTGGTGCATGAGCCGAGCACAAGCACAGCCGCAGCCATTAATATATTTTTAAGTTTCATAATTTCAGTATTTTCGATTATTTCCAACCATCGTTCTGCTCAATATTCTTATTCAGACGAATCTCGACACCAGGGTAAGGAAGCCTGTTGTGTTTAGCTTTGAATCCGTAACGGGAAGCGTCTTCACCATTGTAATTCACATAGCTTACATTGCCGTTTGACTCAAGTTTAGGAGAATGCTTTCCATTGTCTTTCATCTTCTTTTCAGCATCTCCCCAACGGATAAGATCCTGATAACGAAGACCTTCACCGCAAAGTTCGAGACGTTTCTCAGCCTTGATGTCGTCAAGGGTAACGCTTCCCAGAGGAGCAAGATGAGCACGTGTACGAACTCTGCTCACATACTCGGCAGCCTTAGCACCGTTGCCTGCTGCAAGATGAGCCTCGGCACCGCAGAGAAGAACCTCAGCAAATCGCATCCAACGAGGATTGTTGCAGTCCATGAAGAAGTCCATTCCGGATACATACTGGGTATATCTGTCCTGAGTAGATCTCCATTTCCACATAAAATAACCTTCGCTGATGATAGACTTGCCAGGAAGGATTGAGTGACCACGGTCCTTCATCTGATCATAAGTCTTGATGGTGTTGTTGAGACGGTATCCGTCAACGCCTTCAACTCTCACGAACTCGTCGTAGAGGTCTTTGGTAGGATTGAGGAAGCCCCAGCCCACTGCTGCAAGATTGTCGGTTGAACCGTTCTGGTTGATTGACATACAGTCTGTTCTGTAGTGAGTCATTACACCGGTGAAATCCCAGTTGTCAAAAGCATTGTTCTGATCATCGAACTTGATGCTTTCGAATAGGCTCTCGCAGTTTTGTTTTGCATTAACAGTAATCACGTTCTCATAATCCTGATAAAGGTCATACAGTCCACTTGCAACAACTGCGTCGAACTGAGCGGCTGCTTCTTCATTCTTGTTCTGCCACAGATATGCCTTTCCAAGAATAGCCTGAGCGAACTGCTTGGTAATCCTCCATGACTTTTCGTTGAGAGAAGCCTTTTCAGTAAGTGCTCCTGAAGCGATTGCCTCTGTAAGATCTTGTTCAACAAGACCCCAGAGCTCTTCGGTGGTACCGTTAGGCTTAGCATACTCTGAAGGCTCAAGTTCATGATCTACAAGTGGCGGATTACCCCACATTGAGATGAGCTCGAAGTATGCCCATGCGCGGAACACCTTTGCCTCTGCCCTCGCACGGTTCATGATTTCCGAATCCCCGGTAACATGTCCAAGAACAACGTTTGCCTTGTAGATAATCTGATAGTAGCTTGTGAACATACCCTGAAGCATAGCCTGATCAGTTCCGAATGTGAACTCGTTAAGCTGCTCAAGCTCAGCATTGTCGTTACGTCCGCCACCGCCTGCCCAGAAGTCATCGGTAAGCATGTTCTTTCCGAGGTTGTAGTTGTAACTGAGACCTCTCATCTGGAGGTAGCATGCAATAATTGCATTTTCTGCATCCTCATCAGTCTGGTAGAAAGTCTCGTAGTTGAGGACTCCGTGCTGAGGGATGTTTAGTTTATTGCTGCAAGATGACATTGCAAGAACCGATGCAGCAGCAACCATTATTATATTACTGAATTTCATTTCTGTCTCGATTTAAGAATTAGAATGTGATGTTAAGACCTGCAACGATCTTCTTTGAGTTAGGATAGCTTCCCTTATCAACTCCGAGGGAGCTTCCGACACCTGTAACCTCAGGGTCAAGACCCGGATATTTGGTGAATACGAAGAAATCGTCGAGGGATGCATAGATACGGAGGTTCTGAACCTTGATCTTGCTCATCCATTTCTGAGGGAAGGTGTAACCGAGCTGGATCTGCTTGATCTTGAAGTATGAACCGTCAAGAACACTTGCAGATGAAATGAAGAATTTGTCCATATCGTTGGCACCTGCCTTCGGCATTGTTCCATTGACATTGTCAGTCTTCCACCTGTTTTCAGTGAAATAAGTCAGTTTGTTGAGAGTATAGTCTGAACGGTTGAGACAGCAGTAGATATCATTTCCGATTGAACCTGTTCCGAAGAGAATCAGGTCGATACCCTTCCATGCAGCGGTGATAGTAATACCGTATGTAGCATCGGCCATACCTTTTCCAATCATGGTCTTGTCGCTGTCGGTGATTGCACCGTCATCGTTGAGATCTTTGAATGTAGGGTTACCTGTTTCCTTGTCAATTCCGGTATATTCATATCCATAGAAATACCATGCCGGTTTTCCAACCTCGAAGCGGGTGATGGCTCCATAAGTATGGAATGTCGCACCGTCGATAGCAGAAAGTGTAGGGTGGATGTATGTAACCTTGTTCTTAAGTGTAGAGATGTTACCACGGATACCGTAGCTGAAATCGCCGACCATATCCTGCCATCCGAGTTCGAACTCAAGACCCGAGTTGACGATATTACCTGCATTCACAGGAGATGCCGTGTTGCCGACCACAGTTGATGGGGTGATGCCGCTTACAATCAGGTCCTTGGTCTCTTTTCTGAACCAGTCAGCAGAGAAAGTGAGTCTGTTATTTAAGAAACGGGTATCGATACCTACGTTGGTCTGCTCAGCTGTCTCCCATTTGAGCTCTTTGTTTCCTGTTGCTGAAGGAGCATAGCCAACCTCATACTGAGGCGCATCTGAAGTAGTAGGATAAGAGCCTGTCGATCCGATTACAGTTGCATATCTGTAACCGCCGAGGCCTGCGATAGAACCATTCTGTCCCCATGAAGCGCGAAGCTTCAACTGGTTGAGCCAAGTGCGTGCATTTGAGAGGAAAGGCTCATTTGAGATTACCCAACCGGCAGAAACTGCTGGGAAGTAGCCCCAACGTTTCTCAACAGGAAGGACGCTGCTGTCAGCTGCATCGGCACGGAGAGAAACCTGAAGCATATATCTGTTGTCGTACTCGTAGTTTACTCGGCCGAAATAAGAGAGTTTCCTTGAGAATGAAGGCTCACCGCCGCTCACATCTTTGGTAGCATTGCTTACTGCATAAGCGAAATACCAGAACAACGGGTCATCTTTCTTGAAGCCGATACCTGCCTCTTCGTTACCACTTTTTGATCCGCTGACACCGAATGAACGTGACTCACTGTAGCTGGTACCGAGCATGATGCCGAAATTATGCTTCTTGATCTGCCTGTTGTAGTTGAGGAAGTTCTCCCACTGCCAGTATGAGTTTGCACTTGAACCTGCATTCACACTGAGGAACTTGTTCTGAACCTGTGAGTGAGCATAGTAGTCGTGTGAGATGCTGTAGTTCTCGCTGCTTGACAGGCGGTAGCTCAGACGTGATGTCACTGTCAGACCTTTGATTGGCATGAAGTTGATGAATGTGGTTCCGTTGATATTGAATCCGCGGTTGTATGAATCCGAGCTGTTGAGCATGATATAAGGGTTGACGCTTTCGCTGACAACAAAAGGAGAAATTCCGTAGATATTTCCATTTCCGTCGCCGAGCATAGGAGCATGGCTCTTGTCATTGTAGATCTGCTGCATGTGCAGTGGAAGGTCATTCTCCGGATACCAAGGTTTTGTAAGAGGATCAAGGGTAAGAAGTGAGAGCAGGTAGCCGCCGTACTCCGAACCTTCTGCCACTGAAGACACCTTGTAGTATTCCACCTGATTGTTGGTTCCAACCTCAAGCCAAGGCTTGATTCTCCATGAAGCATTGATCATTCCGGTAATACGGTTGTAGTAGTCCTTGTTTCCGGCAACTATACCGTCATTATTAAGGTAAGTTCCTGAAATATAGATGGATTTATCCATATCACCGGCTGAGAAAGTCAGGTTGTGCTTGTGCATGTTGGAATTCTCGAATCCGGCTTTGATCCAGTCTGTATTGGTCTCGAAATCCCAGTTGTTGTAGAATTTCTCAAGAGAGATGAGGTTGGCCTCGCTGTAGTAGTCGATATACTGCTCCGAGTTCATCATACGTGGAACCTTGGAAACACTCTGGCTTGAGTACTGATAGTCATAAGTAATCTTTCCGTTTCCTTTACCTTTCTTGGTGGTGATCAGAACGACACCGTTTCCTGCCTCAGCTCCGTAGATGGCGGCTGATGCACCGTCCTTCAGGACCTCCATAGATTCGATGTCGTTAGGGTCGATGCCTGCAATGTCTTTTGTCAAACGTCCGTCAACGACATAGAGAGGGTCGCTTGAACCGTTGGAGCTGACACCACGGATACGGATTGAAGGTGATGCACCTGGCTTTGCAGATGCGCTGAGAACCTGTACGCCGGAAGTCTTACCCTGAAGGGCCTGGCTTGCAGATGTGATGGTCCTGGCTTCCATATCCTCTGATTTGACAGAAGAAACGGAACCTGTAATCGAGCTCTTCTTCTGAACACCGTAACCGACAACGACAACTTCATCGAGAAGCTTGCTGTCAACCTGCATTTGGACTGTCATATTCTGTGCTGCAGGAAGGTCAATGGTGTTGTAACCGATGTAGGAGAATTCTAAGACTGCCCCCCCCTTGACATCAAGTTCCCAATTACCGTCAATATCGGTAATAACGCCGTTCATTGTTCCTTTTTCGATGACACTTACTCCTATCATAGGAGCCTTGTTCTCATCGATTACCGTACCGGAAGCCTTTACACTGCTCTGGGCAGAGAGCGAAAGTCCGGAAAGAAGCAGGAGTGCCGCTGCCAGCAGCGCCCCCATTCCTTTGGAGATTAGTTTGGTTATCATTTGATTTAGTGTTAAATGGTTAATATAGTATATAATGTTAGAAACCTCTTGTAGGGAAGAGCCTGATGAAATCAATCAAATCCTTGTCATGGGCGCAGAGAACCTTGCACTCGTTGTCAAAAATCATGGTCGGCATGGTTTCGCAGTTGAATGGTTCCCATTCAGGCACGCCCTCGGCATTCGGATTGCCTGTACGCGCAAAATTTGCCCAGCAATGGCTCATCTTCGAAGCAAGTGCCACAGCCTCCTTTGTTCCTCCTGTCATGCTGGCATGGACAGTAGCATTATTGAATACGAAAGGTATTTCCATGCAATGTGTGCTGCGAAGGATACCATCCATAATCGGAGACTCCCAGCAGAACATATATACATAGACCGGAGCAGCGCCCTGACGGCATTTCAAAGCAGCCTGCTCAAGAACACCAGGACGGAAGGTGAAGTCCGTGTCTATCAAATCAATAGGTTTATATCCCGGATATGCTTTTGCAAAGAGTTCGACAAACCTGTCGGTCTTTTCGCCATAGCTCCTCCTTACGAAATTGATTGCATCCTCCCTGGTTATGGAGCGAAGTGCAGGAACATAGGTCGATGCTGTGAACTCATGACGGGTGGATCCCACAAGGAGAGGTATATCAGCTGACATCTCCGGAGCCTTAGGGTCGAAAGGCTGGGCAGGAAGAACCGAGCCGTCAACTGTCGGAGCCCATCCGAAAATGAAAGTGCTGATGCCTTCCTTTTCCGCCTCGGCTTTTACCTGAGCAACAGCCTTGTCACCAGCAGCAAGGAGTTCCTTGTATGGAACGGAAGCAATCCTGTCAATGCTTGATGCATCCAGACCGAGGTTGCGCAAAGTTGCTGCACCGATCTTCCTTGAATATTTGGCTTCCATCGTGCGGAGCATGGAACCACTCTGTACGATTGCCTTATGATAAAGTCCTTTTGCAGAAGGAGTTGCAAGGAGAGTAGTAACCTTTCCGCCACCGCCGCTCTGTCCGAATATTGTTACATTTGAAGGGTCTCCTCCAAATGAAGCGATGTTCCTGTTCACCCACTGGAGCGCAGCCACAATGTCAAGTAGGCCGGCATTGCCGGAATTTGCATATTTGTCTCCGTAAGCAGAAAGGTCCAGGAAACCGAGGACATTGAGCCTGTGGTTGATTGAAACTACAACGACATCCTCGGATCTGGCAAGGTTGGAACCCTCATAGGACGGAAGTTCCTGACCTGAACCAGCCGTATATCCGCCTCCGTGGAGCCAGACCATGACCGGACGTTTCTTCCCATCCGGAGCAGGAGTCCAGACATTGAGTCTGAGACAATCTTCCATTGCAAAACCGTCATCCCAATTGAATGCGAAAGCGATTTCATCATTGGTCCATCCCTGCCTGTCCGGCTGAGGGCATACCGGCCCATATTGACGGCAGCTTCTTATTCCTTCCCATTTCTCCGTTTCCACAGGAGCCTGGAATCTTTCAGCCTTGGCATAAGGAATACCCTTATAAGTATATATGCCGTTCTGGACATATCCCGCCACCTTTCCTTTGGTGGTCTGGACGACGGATGTAGAAGACGAAGCGAGAATAGCACCTTCTGATGCGGCAGAACCAGAAACGGAACGGCCGCAACAGGATGCAACCGCACCGGCTATGCCGATCAGGCCCAAGATTTTCAAGATTGGTTTCATATCGTCAGTGTTTAGTGGTTTATGATTGCAAATTTCACAATAAAACCACCCTTCGGCTTTCTGTTTCGTACAGATGTTTTTTCTTACGGTTCAAACGGTTTTCTATCTGTTCAATTGTTTTCTTATTTGTTCAAAACCTATAATTCAAGTGATTTGGAACCATATTTTTATGTATCTTGCAGAAGATTTGAACGACCACATAATGAAAAGATTCCTCTTCGCCGCATTGATGGCTTTATATACGACCATCGCATCCGCCCATGCCTCAACAACGGGTATTATTCCTTCCCCATCCAACGGGTCCACCACTTCCAACTCCCTTTCCAACAACAGGGTGACAGCCATAACCCAGGATGCACAGGGGCATATATGGATAGGAACCTTCCGCGGACTGAACAGATATGATTCCCACGAATACCACCAGTATTTCTGCAGCAATGACGACAACACAGGGCTGCCGGACAACCAGATCCAGAGCCTTCACAAGGACAGTTCAGGCAGATTGTGGGTGGGCACAGTTAACGGAATCTGCCGCTATCAGGACGACGATTCATTCAAATACATCCCGGTTTACGGGGTCAAGAGCTACAACATCGTCCAGATTTTAGAGAGCAGAAGCGGCAAAATCCTCATAAATACGGCTGACGCGATTAGCATTTACAAGAGCGAGGCGGATTGTTTTGAAAGCCGTCTTGCGGTCTATTCCCAGGATTGGGAATATGTTTCAAAGGCTTTCATCTCCCCGGACGACAGACTCTGGGTGTTCGGAGACAAGATATATTGCTACAATATCGACAGTTTCAGGGTGGAAAGCACAGTCGATCTTCCACAAGGCCGCCTTGTCACAGGGTGTATGACTCCGGACGGAAGGATATGGATAAGCACAGACAGGGGGTTGTGTGTTTTCAGCACTGCTTTGGAGGTTTTCGTACCTGTTCCAGCCGCGATTTCGGATAACAAGGCTTTTTCCGAGTCTTTCATTTCGCAGATTTTCTTTTGTTCCGGATGCCTTATTTTCATTAACGATTCCGGATATGCTTTCGCCTATAATCTTTCTGAGGGAAGTCTTAAACAAAGGAATGACCAGGAATTCGGCTTCGATATGCCTGATTTCAAACTCAATTCCGTCTATGAAGATACTGAAAAGAATATATGGTGGTGCTCATACGACCAGGGATTCAAGATTTCATACGCATACAAGGAGAGGTTCGGCAACAATGTCCTGAATACAGGGCTTGGAGGCAAGTCGGTGACCTGTATGGATGTATGTGATGGCAAGATGTTTTTCGCCACCCTGAAGGACGGAATCTTCCTATATGACATCAATGACGGAAGCCTCACCAAACTCAGGGGAAAGGAGGCTGTAGACAAAAGGAACAAGCAATATGTCGCATGTATGAAGATGGACAAGTCCGGCAGACTTTGGGTGGGGACAGCAACCAAGGTGTTCCTTTGCTCCGTCAAAGGGGATTTCATCGATGTACTCAGGTCCTGGGACTGCCCTTTCGCATTATGCATGAAAACCGACAGACAGGGCAGAATGTGGGTTGGAGTGGGAACAGGTATGTTGCTCAGGATAGACGGGGATTCTGGCAAGGCAGATGTCATCAATCTCGGTATCCCAGTGAACTTCTACACTTTCATAGGAGGCATCGAAATTCTGCCTTCGGGCAACATTCTCACAGGGGCTTTCAGGGAAGGTCTTTATGAAATAGACTGCAACACATTGGAAGTCAAAAAGAAGGAGATTTCCCAAGAGGATTGGGACAGATGCATTACAAGGTCGGTTTTCATCCCGTCAGTAATCAAACTGGACAGGAGGGGGACGGTATGGATCGGCACAGTGGCAAACGGACTGCTTGAATATAATCCCTCAACAGGGGCGTTAAACCCGCTCCCAGGCACGCCTTGCAATGATATTTGCAGCATCGAGGAAGATATGCAGGGCAATTTGTGGGTGAGCACGCAATATGGACTTGCAAAATATGACCGGACGGTGGGGAGGTTCATCAATTGGTTCGAGGCAGACGGCATCGGAGGCAACCAATTCTATGACAGGGCGTCGGGAATGGATGAAGACGGAATACTTGTGTTCGGAGGCACCCACGGAGTCACTTTGTTCGACCCTGTGGATTTGATGACCAACAGGACGGTTCCCCTGATGTTCGAGGGGTTGAAAGTGCATAATGAAACTGTGGTTCCGTCAAATGGAGGATGTATTTCCAAAGCATTGAATTTCAATCCTCCGGTGAAATTGAAATTTGGCCAAAATAGCTTTGGTATTTCGTTCTCGGCTTTGGATTTCACTGAATATGAAAGGGTTAGATATTCATTTATCCTTGAAGGATTCGACAAATATTGGATCAATGCAAACAATAACAGGGAGGCTTATTACGCCAATGTCCCTTCGGGGAAATATAAGTTCAAAGTGAGGATTACAAACATCGACCAGACGGAAATCCTGGCGGAGAACAGCCTCGATGTGACGGTGGAAAGGCCTTTGTACCGCTCTTGGTGGGCATATTTGATTTATATTCTTCTTGCATCAGGAGTCATCTGCGTTATCATCGTCTATAGGCGAAGGTTCCGTGCAGAGCAGCAAGCGAAGAAGAAGGCGGCGATGGAAAGGGAGCAGGAAAAGAAGGTCAATGAGATGAATATGAGCTTTTTCGCAAATATCTCCCATGAGTTCAGGACTCCTTTGACGATGATTTCCGCACCTGTGGCTCAATTGTCGGAATCCCCTTCCATAGATGAAGAGGGAAAGAGGCTGCTGGAAATCATAAGAAGGAATATAGCGCGGATGTTAAGGCTTGTGAATCAGCTGCTTGACTTCAACAAATTGGAAAATGACACCTTGAAATTGAAGGTGAGGAAGGTTGATGTGGTGTCCCTTCTGAATTATCTGATAGATATTTTCAGGGTGAGTGCCAAGGAAAAGGGAATCAGCCTCGTGACCTGGGGAGTGGAGGATTCGCTGATTGCCTGGGTGGATGATGACAAATTGGACAAAATATGCTTCAACCTGCTGTCCAACGCAATGAAATTCACGAGTCAGGGAGGAAAAATCGAGATAAGTCTGGATTATCTAACAAAGGACGATGCGGAGAAGCTTTTCGGTTCCGACATTGCGATTACAGACAGCAAATATGTGAAAATCACTGTCAAGGACTCCGGTCCCGGCATCCCGGAAGACCAGTTGGAGAAAATTTTCGAGAGATATTACCAATTGGACAACAATGTCAGGGGGGCGTACAACTGGGGGACAGGAATAGGTCTGTATTATGCGAGGTCTCTGGCGAAGATGCACCACGGATGGCTGAAAGCCGCCAATAGAACCGATGATGTGCAGGGGGCGATGTTCACCCTCCTTATTCCGGCTGATGAGTCGTCATATTCAGAAGTGGAAAAGGCTAAGGAGAAGGATGGGAATTTCGTAAGGAAGGATGCAATCCGATTGTCCGAAGCACCGGAAGAGGAAGTCCAGACCGTGAGAAGACACACTGTCCTTATCGTGGATGACGACACGGATGTCATCAGGTATATGAAGGAATTGCTTTCCACCCAATATAATGTGATTTATAAATATGATGCGGATTCCGCCTTCCTCGCAGTGAAGAAGGATGCTCCGGACATAGTGATCAGCGATGTGATGATGCCTGGCAAGTCCGGATATGACCTCTGTCGTGAGATAAAGGGCTCCCTCCAGTTGTCTCACATCCCTGTCATCCTGCTTACAGCAAAGGCGAATGTGGACGACCAGGTGCAGGGACTCGATTGCGGGGCCGATGCATATGTCACAAAACCATTTGAGCCGCAATATCTTATGGCTTTGGCAAATTCCCAGATAAAGAACAGGGAGAAAATCAAGTCGATGTTGTCCCAGGCCACTGAGGTGGGTTCGTTGGACGAGAATGTGCTGTCTGAGCAGGACAATGCGTTTATGAAAGAGCTTTATGAATTGATGGAAAAGGAATTGTCAAATGACGAGCTTGATGTGACCGGACTGACGGAAAGGCTGCATATATCGAGGACCAAGTTCTATTATAAGGTAAAAGGACTCACAGGAGAGAATCCGAGTGTATTCTTCAAGAGATACAAACTCAATCGTGCGGCCCAGTTGCTGAAGGATCACAAGCACAATATTTCGGAGATTGCCGATATGACAGGATTCAGCACCTTGTCGCATTTCTCCACCAGCTTCAAGAAGCAATTCGGAGTGTCTCCAAGTGAATATAACAAATGATTATTTTAACTTTGCGGAGATGAAAAAGATATTATTTAGTATTATGTGTGCATTGGTTTGCGGAGTCTGCGCCCAGGCGCAGGAGCTCGTTATGAGAATTGATGATATGGGAGCGCTTCACAGCGTGAACAAGGCCTGCGTGGAGGCCTGGCAAAACGGAATAGCGAAGTCCGTGGAAGTGCTTTGTGTGGGAGCATGGTATCCCGAGGCAGTGAAGATGCTGAAGGAGAATCCGGGTCTGGATGCAGGAATCCATCTTGCCATAACAAGCGAATGGGAGAACGTGAAATGGAGACCTCTCACAAATTGCCCTTCACTGGTGGACGAAAACGGATATTTCTTCCCGATGATGTGGCCCAATCCGGCATATCCGGGGAAATCAATACTCGAAAGGGTGGAATCCATCAACATGGAAGAGGTGGAGCGCGAGTTCCGCGCCCAGATAGAGCTTGCCAGGAAGGATATTCCCCAGCTTACACATATCTCCGGACACATGTTCTCCACCATGTTCAACGAGCAGGTCAACGAACTTACCAAGAGGCTTGCGGCTGAATACGGTCTGATATGCACCGATGTCATGGAAGGAAGGCAGATATATGGACTTGAAGGCCTCGGCTACACGGGAGAAAGTGTCACGTCGGAAGACAAAATCCGCAGTTTCATAAAGTCACTCGAATCAATGGAGCCGGGCAAGAGATATTATTTCATAGACCATCCGGCCTACAATGACTCCGAGATGGAAGCCGTCTTCCACATCGGTTATGAGAACGTGGCACAGGACCGTCAGGGTGTCACCGACTTCATGACAAGTCCCGTGGTCAAGGCCGTGATCAAGGAACGGGGCATCCGCCTTATGAGCATCGCCGACCTCAAAAATAACTGACTTGAACCGTTATTGTCAGCACATTTCAAAGCATAACCACAAGGTAATCTGCCAATATGTCAGTCAATGGCAATTGGCAGATTATTTGTATCTTTGCGGCCGAGACTGGCCCAAAAGTTCCTTCGATATGACAAGTTTTGGGATCAGATCCTTATTAAAGCGATAAAAAGATAATATAGATATGGCAAAGGAAAACAAAGAAAAAGAATTGAAAGACGAGGCTATGGCTCCGGAGAACGGATCCAATGTCCAGAAGGAAACGGAAGCGCCGTCAGATACACAGTCCGCGGAGAGCCATGAAGAGGAAGCAGCGGAAGAGGCTGCCGTGACAGAGGCCGATGAACTCGGAAAGAAAATCGAGGAACTTGAGGAGAAACTCGCCAAGGAGAAGGACGACTACATCAGGCTCATGGCAGAGTTCGATAATTTCCGCAGGCGCACCGCACAGGAGAAACTCGACCTTGTGGCAATGGCTTCCACCGACACCATCAAGGGACTCCTGCCTGTGCTTGACGACTGCGAAAGGGCTCTGGCAGTTCTCAATGAGTCAACTGACAGCGAGGCTGCCAAGGAAGGCACCAACCTCATATACCAGAAGCTCATGGCATATCTCAAGAGCAAGGGACTTGCAGTGATCGAGGCAAGGGAGCAGGTGTTCGACACGGACCTGCACGAGGCTGTCGCACAGTTCCCGGTGCAGGAGGAAGACAAGAAAGGCAAGGTCTTCGATGTAGTTCAGACAGGCTATACCCTGAACGGAAAGGTTATCAGGTTCGCAAAGGTCGTTGTAGGCATCTGAACTTCAGATGATTCCCATATTTTTTGGAGGAAAAGACTATGGCAAACAAAAGAGATTATTATGAAGTGCTTGGCGTGGACAGGAATGCCTCGCCGGAAGAAATAAAGAAGGCCTACAGGAAGATGGCCATCAAGTACCACCCTGACAAGAATCCCGGTGACAAGGAAGCCGAGGAGAAATTCAAGGAGGCGGCGGAGGCTTATGCTATCCTGAGCGACCCGGACAAGAAGGCAAGGTATGACCAGTACGGTCATGCAGGCGTTGAGGGAGCGGGTCCTGACTTCAGCCAGGGCTTCGGTGACATCAACGACTTCCTGAACGATTTCCTGGGTGGCGCATTCAGAGGTTTCGGCGGATTTGAAGGATTCTCAAGCAAAGGCAGACCCGAACAGAGGGTTTACAGGGGAAGGGACATACGCGTACGCGTTAAACTCACCCTTGAGGAAATCGCTTCGGGCGTTGAAAAGGAGGTCACCATAGAGAAAAGTGTTCCATGTCCTGAATGCGGTGGCAAAGGGGCGAAGAACAGTTCCGATATCAAGACCTGCCCTGCATGCAAAGGAACGGGACAGCAAACCATGGTCACCAATACATTTCTCGGCCAGAGAGTCACTTATACGACATGTCAGCAGTGCGGTGGCGAGGGCAAGATCGTAAGCAATCCTTGCCGCAACTGCGGAGGTACTGGTCTCACCCGCAAGCGCGAGACAGTGAAAGTGAAGATTCCTGCAGGCGTGGAGGGTGGCATGCAGATGACATTGCAGGGACAGGGCCATGCAGCCAAGAACAACGGCATCAACGGAGACCTTCTTGTGGTTATAGAGGAGCAGGAGCATCCTGATTTCAAGAGGGACGGAAGCGACCTCTTCTATACAAAGGTGATTTCACTCACAGATGCCATCCTCGGTGCAGATGTGGAGATTCCATGTATTGACGGCACATACAAGGTGACCGTTGACCCTGGAACACAGTCCGGTACCGTCATAAAACTCAGGGGCAGAGGACTTCCTGTCCTGAATTCATACGGCAAGGGCGACCTCTATGTGAAGCTTGCAGTGTGGATTCCGAAGAAACTTGACCGCAAGGAGAAGGAGCTCATTGAGTCGCTCAGGAATTCCGAAAGCTTCAAGCCGAATCCATCCAAGGAGGATAAAAGTTTCTTCGACAGATTGAAGGATATATTTTAAGCCACAATCCCGCAGACACGATTAGGGACTGTCATTACGGGCAATAGCGATTTGATCAGAAATCCAACCCTGGATACAACATTTTAGAACTGTCATTCCAGGCAATAGCGAGGAATCTGATGGGAAAGGCAACAAAAGAATAAAAAAGTTTTGCAGATTAAAAATAAATCCCTACATTTGCAGTCCCAAAATCAAAGCAACCTCTTGCGCAGGGTGAAAACAAACGCAATGTTGCCACAAAACTTTAATTTGATAAAGAAATGGATTTAATCAAAGTTGTAGAGCAGGCATTCGCAAACGAGAAAGTAGCCAGCTACCCTAAATTCAAGGCAGGTGACACAATCACCGTCACTTACAGAATCAAAGAGGGTGACAAAGAGAGACTTCAGAAGTTCAGAGGTACAGTTATCCAGCTTCGCGGAGCATCCCCAGCAACCAAGACTTTCACAGTCCGCAAGATTGCCAGTGGTGTAGGAGTTGAGAGAATCTTCCCGTTCGAGTCACCATTCATCGATTCTATCGAGCTCAACAAAGTCGGCAAAGTCCGCAGGGCAAGAATCTTCTATCTTCGTGACCTCGCAGGTAAGAAAGCCCGCATCAAGGAGAAGAAGACAGTTATCAAGGCTGAAGAATAAGACTGCAGCATAGCTGCATAACGGCCCGCTAGCTCAACTGAATAGAGCATTTGACTACGGATCAAAAGGTTACAGGTTTGAATCCTGTGCGGGTCACAAAAGCCGCCATCTGGAATGATGGCGGTTTTTTGTATTTGTCGGGGACGCCTTTCCTCATCGTCATGCCCCACTTGCTCACCCTCATCGCATGCCTGACCTGATCGGGCATCAGTCCCTAGAAAGGCCCCCATGCTGCCTTGCTGGGATGACGGGATTTAGCCGCCTTGCCGCTACATCCCTGGCCCTTCGCCAGGGGGGGGCACTTTCAACTGAGGCCGCCGGGGGAGAAGATGTCTTTGGCGGATTGCTGGCATTACGGGATTTAGCCGCCTTGCCGCTACATCCCTGGCCCTTCGCCAGGGGGGCACTTTCAACTGAGGCCGCCGGGGGAACATGTCTTTGGCGGATTGCTGGGAATTACGGGATTTAGCCGCCTTGCCGCTACATCCCTGGCCCTTCGCCAGGGGGGCACTTTCAACTGAGGCCGCCGGGGGACCCGGCTGGCTTTTGTGTGTGATGATGTGTTCGAGCGAGCTCGGCACATCATCACACACAAAAGCCGCAGATGTTCTGCGAACATCTGCGGCCTCAGTTGAGCGGAAAACGGGATTCGAACCCGCGGCCCTCAGCTTGGGAAGCTGATGCTCTACCAACTGAGCTATTTCCGCTTGAAAGTTTGGAATCGCAAATATAGTTATTTCCCTGCAAAGTGCAAAGGAAATGACTATTTTGTCGCCTCTTGAAAATCCCCCTCTCGATCTACATCACCGTCGAGTGACCATTCTGCCTTCACCGCATTGCGAGGTCATCCCGTCCCCGGAAGCCTTTCCTGCAAAACATCAAGCAGGCACATCGGCCATACAATAGCGTAGAATGGCTATTGCCATGCTCGATGGGGTCGAAATGGCGCCATCGAGCAGGCGCATCTGCCACACAGACCCCTGGAACGCCATTTGAGATGCTCGATGATTTGCACGACAGGCAACTCAATAGATATCTCGGGAGGAAGGGATCCGCTTGAGGAGTCAATAGAGGAACAGACGGTGGAGATGAATTGGGGAGGGAGGCGACACAAGAGAATTTCAGTAATCATATTTTTTTTGCATGAGAACATGTCACTTTGCAGAGAATTTGTACCTCTTACAAGAGTTGCCACTAGAGGCGATAGGCAGGAAAATGTTGAACAGTGACAAATTCAAGGCAAGAATCTATGCAGACCTTGGTCTGGACAGACCACATATCAAAGGACAAACTATTTCCGTCAGGAACTGCTGGCATTTCTACACGGCGGGGGAATCCGTAGATGCATTGTTCTATGATAGTGATGATTTCCGAAACGGTATGAACAGAATCTTTTCAACGACATTGAAGTTCAATGTTCTGATTCTGGCATTCGTGCTTATGGATACACATGTCCATTTCATTCTTTACGGAGGATTTGACGAATGCAATGCATTCATGCATGAATATATTCGCAGGACTTCGTCATATTTGACAAGTAAGTATTCCGTTCAGAAAAAGTTGCAATCATTGGAAATGAGCCACCAACCTATTGATGACTACAGATATTTGCTGACAGCAATATGTTATACAATCAAGAATCCTCCTTGTGGCGGTCTTAGATACAACGCATGGGACTATCCCTGGTCAAGTGGAGCCCTTTATTTCAGAAGCAAAGACAGTTGGACATCGCCAATATGGATGTCAGGGACAGAAGAAGTGCTTGAGAGTGAGACATCAAAGAGAAAAATCATAAGGACGAGAGCGCTTATGGATAAAAGGGCTATACCCATTATTGACGGCATTGTATTTCCGGGTGAATATGTTGCTGTCAACATTGTGGAAAAACTATTTGGCAGCCACCGTAGCTTTAACTATTTTATGTGCATTACAAAAGAAGCGGATATTGAAGAACGCGGTGGAATAATAACGCATTTAAGCATACCGATACAGGAAATGCGTAGCTATAGGGATGCTCTTTGTTCTGAGCTTTTTGGGGATAAAGGGTTGCGAAACCTTGATACGGCCAAGAGGATAAAGTTGGCAAGAGCATTAAAACGGCACCTTGCGAACTTTCTGCAACGGGTGGTCTCAGGCAAAACATCAAGCAGGCACACCAGCCATACAATAGCGTAGAATGGTTATTGCTATGGTCGATGGGGCGAGTGTCTGTTAAAGGGTGAATTGTATCGATGCATTATTTCTGCGGATCAATCCCTTTCCATGTGGAAGGAACAGGAGCTTCAACCGTAAGCGGCTCCTTCCTAATTGGATGTACGAAAGTTATCCTGCGCGCATGAAGGCTGATTCCTCCGTCTGGATTGGAGCGTGGAGCCCCATATTTCAAATCGCCCTTGATCGGGCACCCGATATTGGCAAGCTGGCAGCGGATTTGATGATGCCTTCCGGTCATAAGTTCCACCTCCACAAGGAAATACCTGTCAGTCCTGCCAATCTGCACATAACGGAGTTTCGCAATCTTTGCATCCTTGCGGGCAGCTCCCGGACGGCATATATAGGATTTGTTCTGCTTCTCGTTGCGCCAAATCATATCCTCCAGTAATGCCGAAGAAGGTGACGGCTCGGAACATACCAGCGCCCAATAGAATTTGTGGACTTCACCGTCCCTGAACATCGCCCCAAGCCTCTCCAAAGCCTTGGAAGTCTTGGCAAGCACGGTGATTCCGCTTACTGGACGGTCCAAACGATGTGGCAGGCCCATGAACACCTGTCCCGGCTTGGAGTCACGCATTGCAATGAAAGCCTTGTACCTCTCGGTAAGAGGTTCGTCAGAAGTTTTGTCTCCCTGTACTATCTCCCCCACCCTTTTGTTCACGATCAGAAGGTGGTTGTCCTCGTAGAGGATACGGGACTGGAGGTCTGTGTATTCTTCAGTTGACAGTTGGCGGTATATCATTGGTTCTTACATTAATAGATGTCTCGACTTTCGCTCGACATGACAAGTGCGGCATCCTGGACAACTTTCGCTCGACATGACAAGGGCGGCATCCTGGGACGACTTCGCTCGACATGACAAGGGCGGCATCCTGGACGACTTGCTCGACATGACAAGTGATGCATCATGGCCGGAGTCGCCTTACATGACACTGCATCCTGGCAGGTTGCGCGCGACATGATTAGCACTGCTTTGCGGACGCAAAATTAGCAATTCTGTCACGAAACACCATCTGTTTTGACACAAAAACTGACATTTTGACATATATTTTCCACGCAAATGCAATGGCACAGGATTGGATAATATGTCAGCGTCGTCCGACAGGACTGACAGAATAAAAAGATAATAATAAAAATAGGAGATAAAATCATGGGAAAAATTATTGGTATAGACCTCGGAACCACGAACTCTTGCGTGGCCGTTATGGAAGGAAATGAGCCTACCGTCATCATCAACAACGAAGGGCAGAGAACCACTCCGTCAGTAGTCGCTTTCACTGACGGCGGTGAGAGGAAAATCGGCAACCCTGCAAAACGTCAGGCAATCACCAACCCTCACAAGACAGTGTTCTCAATCAAGAGATTCATGGGTGAGACATACGACCAGGTGCAGAAAGAGATTTCAAGGATGCCTTACAATGTTGTCAAAGGTGACAACAACACTCCTCGCGTCGACATCGACGGCCGTCTCTACACCCCTCAGGAGATTTCAGCAATGATTCTCCAGAAGATGAAGAAAACTGCGGAAGAGTATCTGCGTCAGGAGGTTACAGAGGCTGTCATCACAGTTCCTGCATACTTCTCAGACTCTCAGCGTCAGGCTACCAAGGAAGCCGGCAAGATTGCAGGTCTCGAAGTGAAGCGTATCATCAACGAGCCTACGGCAGCCGCTCTCGCATACGGCCTTGACAAGAAGAACAAGGACATGAAGGTCGCAGTATATGACCTCGGTGGCGGTACATTCGATATCTCTATCATGGAGCTCGGCGACGGCGTGTTCGAAGTGCTGTCAACCAATGGCGACACTCACCTCGGAGGTGACGACTTCGACCAAGTCATCATCGACTGGCTCGCAGCCGAATTCGCTTCAGAGAACGGCGGCATCGACCTCAAGAAGGACCCAATGGCCCTCCAGAGACTCAAGGAAGCTGCCGAGAAAGCAAAGATTGAGCTTTCAAGCCAGACATCCACGGAGATCAACCTCCCTTACATCATGCCGGTTGACGGAGTTCCGAAACACCTTGTAAAGACTCTCACAAGGGCAAAATTCGAGCAGCTTGCCGACACCCTTATCCAGAAGACCGTAGAGCCATGCCGCAAGGCGCTTTCAGACGCAGGACTCAACGCTTCAGACATCGACGAGGTGCTTCTCGTGGGCGGTTCAACCCGAATCCCTGCAATCCAGGCAATCGTAGAGAAATTCTTCGGCAAGACTCCTAACAAGAGCGTGAACCCTGATGAAGTCGTTGCAGTAGGTGCAGCAATCCAGGGCGGTGTGCTCGCAGGTGATGTTAAGGATGTGCTTCTTCTCGATGTCACTCCTCTTTCACTCGGTATCGAGACCCTCGGCGGCGTGATGACCAAGCTCATCGAGGCCAACACCACAATCCCTACCAAGAAGTCACAGGTGTTCTCGACAGCAGCCGACAACCAGCCTGCAGTGGACGTACATGTGCTCCAGGGAGAGCGTCCGATGGCAAAGGACAACAAGCTTATCGGCAAGTTCATCCTCGACGGCATCGCTCCTGCTCCAAGGGGAATCCCTCAGATTGAGGTGACATTCGACATCGACGCCAACGGTATCCTCAATGTGTCTGCAAAGGACAAGGCTACAGGCAAGGAGCAGAACATCAGGATCGAAGCTTCATCAGGTCTTTCCGAGGATGAGATCAAGAGGATGAGGGACGAGGCAAAGGCCAACGAGGCTGCCGACAAGGCCGAGAAGGAGCGCATCGACAAGATCAACAATGCTGACGCAATGTGCTTCCAGACCGAGAAGAACCTCAAGGAGTACGGCGACAAGATTCCTGCTGAGAAGAAGGGCGCCATCGAGTCTGCGATGAATAACCTCAAGGAGGCTGTGAAGAATCAGAATCTCTCAGACATCGACAGATACAACTCAGAGCTTGAAGCAGCATGGCATGCAGCTTCCGAGGATATGGCAAAGGCCGCACAGGGCGGTCAGGCAGGCCCTCAGGGTCCGTTCCAGGGTGGTCCTCAGCCAGGTCCTCAGGGTCCGGACAACAACGTTGACGAGCAGTAATTCAGTATAACACTCAACCGAAAAGGAGGGTGACTAAAAAGCAAGTTTTTAGCCACCCTCCTTTTATTATGTCGCCTGCTGCCGACCGTAAATTATAAAGATGCTATCGTCTGCAAGGCAGTGTCTGCGAGAGCGGATTTGATATGGATATGCTCCTTGACAGATTTGACGAACGGGTCTGCCTCGAAGACCGAGCCGCGCACCTGCTCGAAATCACTCTCCCTCTGGGCGGCGTCACCATCCGCACCGAAACTTGTCATCGCACTGAGAGAGAACTCCTTGCGAGCATCCTCATAAACCATTTTGTCAAGACCGGTCACTGACTCCTTCCACCTCATGACAAGAGAAGACAAAGTATCCGCAGTCACTGTGGCAAGTTCAATCCCATAATAAGACTCAATCACATGTGAAGCCCAACGCCATTCATAATCATAATAAGAGGCATGAATCTGCGCGAATCTCGAATTGAGGGTATCCACATCGCTGATTTTTCCGCACTCCACGTCATCGAGCACAGCTGTCACGGCAGCCTTCGGAGCAATCATCCCGGCAATGTCCACCCAGTCGCCTTCACCATATGCAGATTTCGGCACGAAATAGTCCCTCAACTCTCCGATATTCCTCGCCTTTGAAGCCATAATCCTTGTAATCAGAGAATTGCCAAGGAATTTGTCAATCGCCATACCATAATACTTAAGTCCATTGACCAAAGATGACCTCTTGATCTTGCCGCTCTGGTATGTATATGCGTCTGATGTTTCACCTGAAACACGCTGCAGATTCTTCAGAATCTCCACGCCGCGGAGCATTTTCTGGATGGTATATGGACTCAGAAGATTGTAGTTGATGCAGTCGAGTTTGTCCGGATCCTTCCTCTTGTCCCTTCCCGGCCATTTCTTCGCATCGCGGATAGTTCCGACACTCTTCAGGTTGGCACCGGGCATTATGAATGAAGTACTCTGCTGCTCAATAAGATATGAGAACGGCAGGTCGGACGTGTCCTGATGGCTGACATGCCTTCCCATCACGAGGGAGAACGCTCCCACCTTGGCCGGCCACAAGATGTATGAGTCGGAAGATGTCTTCGCTCCCCTCTCCATGATGCCCTGATGAATAGGTCCGAGCTTGTACATGTGGTTGCTCTGGTTGGAACCTGAACCGGCATTCATGAAAGAAAACATACCGGCAATCAGCAGGGTCGATTTATGATGAGTGACGGTATAAGGACCTGCAAAGATGGCACATGCCTCGCCATTCTCACCCTGGCAGTTGCTGAAGAAAAGCGAATCGGAAGCTGAATACGTATGCCCGAGGCGGCATGCCTGACCGATGAAACATCTGGAGAAAGTCACACCGTCCTCAACGCTCGACCCGCTCGAAATGATGAAGTCATCTCCGATGACACCCACACCCACATGGACAGGGTCCTGAGCGTTACTGTTGATGCTTCCGTTCTTAAGCCTTGAAGCACCCTCGATTTTGCAGCAATCCCCTATCTTCACATTCTTGATATATCCCGTATCCGCAATAATGACATCTTCACCAATGAATCCTGTGTCGGAAGAAACTTTCGCGACATATTCTGAAATCATGGTACGGAGCGCCGAAACAAGTTCCGGGCGATGCCTATAGAGAGCCATTATGTAAGCAGCCTGCGCTGACAGCCTGTCGTAAATCATCACCTCACGGCCTCCGGTCTCATTCAGGACGGACACCTCGACACCGTTTCCGAAACTGCTCATTCCGTCAGTCAGGATGATATCCACATTCTCTATGAAAGTGCCCTTCCCTATCTGATAGTTGGCTATGTAGTTCTTGACATTCTCAATGCAGCAATCATCCCCGACCGTAACATTGTGCAAGGTCGTATGGAAAAGGCCAGAATGTTTCTTCATGCCTCCGGGCAGCGCAAACTCCTTGCGGAACGCGCCGAGCCTTATGCGTCCGGAAAATCTAGTATGATGCACATATTCAGGTGAAAAACCCTCATGGACATCAATCATGGTCCAGTCCGGACAAAAGCACATGTTGGCTTTCAGTGCGGCAATCTCATCCGCGGTCAGTTTTCGGTAGTCGTTCATATAAACAATTCAATTATAATAAGATAATATCATTTCACAAGTCTTGACACGATTTCCTCCGCCTCGGCATAGGAATAACCCCTGCCCACGGCAAACCTCAACAGCTTCATCCGGCACTGCGGATCGGCACTCAGGGAACGGTATTTGTTCACCAGCAACCCCTCAAGCCTTGCCGAAGCCCTTTCATCATCGACCTCCCCCATCGCCTCATCAATCACATCCTTTGCAATTCCCTTTGCTCCAAGCATATACCTGATTTTCACACCGCCCCATCCTGCAAGAGACGACTTGTCCCTCACAAATGCCGCGGCATATCTCCGGTCATCCACATACCTGTCCCGGACAAGGGTATCCACTATTTCCTGAGCCTTCGCCCTGTCCCCTCCAAGAGCCAGCAACGCCTTCCGCATCACATCCGCACAGCAATATTCCCTCCTGGAACACAACCTGCGCAGATTGTCCAGCACCTTCCCGGGCTGCACCGGCTTTTTCTCCTTCTCCATATCAGAAATCATATCCTGCCCTTATATATATTCCCACTTTCTTCGTAATGTTCGACCAATGCACGTCGAAGCTCAAAGGTCCGAATATGGTGTCGAAAGAATAGTCAATGGCAGCACCGAAATAACCCAGACCCTGAGGATATTCCCTGAAGGTCTTGCTGTCCCTCGCATAGTTGACTATGCCGGTGATATAGTGGTTCTTGGCGATTCTGAATCTGAAATCCGTCCTGAAGACGGTCAGTATATTCTCCATGGCCGCAACGTTCGTTATGCCCACGAACGGCATCTGCTGGTCTATATAACGTGATGCCAGGGAACCTCCCACCGCATTGAAATAAGCCACAGGCACCTCAGAGCCGAGCAGGAAACGGAAGTTCATGGATGGTATGAATGCGAATATATCACCTATTGGACATACGACCTTTGCTCCTGCCTTGATTGCGTGGAAATTGTTGAAGCTGTTGGGAAATCCGGCAAATGTCCATGAATATGATGCCCATGCCGAGAAACCGTGCGTCGGGAAATATCCGTCATCAAAGGTATCCGCCCAGCCATCCGCATACAAGGACACGAAATCGTTCTTCAGCTGTTCGAAGTCATAGTCTCCTCCGATCTGAGTTGATTTGATATTCTTGATGTTGATGTATTCGTTCTTGATTCCGGCATTGAATGCAAAAAGCTTCCATTTAATGTTCGAGAGATATATGCTCTGGCTGCAATTCAGGAAATTCAGGCTGATTTTGTTGTTGTCGCCAAGGTTGAGCATTCCGAGGTCGGTCCATCTGACCGAAGCGGAGGCGTTCACCGTAGGGAATTTAGGAGTGTCGAACGACCATCTGAAAGTACAGTACGGATTGGCGCTGATCTTTCCCGTAAGGTCAAGGGTATGACCGTAGAGCTTGTGGGTATTGTAGCCGAGGTTCAGGAGAACTGACACGATTTCCTCCGTATCTGCACGGACTCCGATGCCGAACTGATGGATCGGGCCCTGCTTGCAGTCTATCAGGAGCTTGAACGGCTCTTCGGTACCGAGAAGCTGGTAATTGACATAGTCGTATGTCTTGGTTCCGAAGAGCTGGGACACGACATCGTCGAGTTCATTGGAAGATATTTTCTGTCCTGCCTTAAGATGCATTCTGTTCTTCAGCAAGGCTTTCTCCTGGCTCTTGAGTCCTGCGAAATCCACTTCTGATATGGTCACGGAGTCGCGTCTGAAGTCCACTGCCGGAGTCATCCGCCTCTGTGGTCCCTTGCCTGCCGTCATTGCCGCGACATTCCTAAGAAGAGAGTCTTGAGCAAGGGCTGCCTTGTATCCCCTGACGATTATCGTGTCGATGTTCTCTTTCGAGAAGCTCATCATGTTGTATTCCTTCAGGTCCGGCTTTATCTTGACATCCGGAATCTTGACATTCTTCTCGAAGGCATCCATGCCGAGCATGTCTATGCCCTGGTTCACGATGTCGGCTATATTGTTGATTTGTGTATATGTCTTCTTGGCCTGCGACAGGTCCACACCTATAATTATATCAGCCCCCATTTCACGTGCAAGGGCAGTCGGGTAATTGTCCCTCATGCCTCCGTCCACGAGCACCATTCCGTCAATTCTGACCGGGGCGAACACTCCGGGGATGGACATGGTCGAGCGCAAGGCATCGTTGATTCTGCCGCCATGCCATATCTTCGCCTTTCCGGACACCATGTCGGAAGCGATGCAGACAAACGGTATGGGAAAATTGGCAAAATCGGTTGAATCCTGATAACCTACTGTGAGTGAACTTATAAGGTTATTGACATGCTGTCCGTATATGAATCCCGACGGAAGACTTCCGAGAAAATTGTTCCTCATGAAATCCTGGTCATCATCCACGTCTGCTCCGATGTGCAGGGTCTCCTTGCGCTGTGCCAGGGGATCGTAACGGTATTCGTCAGCCCTCTTCATCTTGTAATAGTCCTTGTCGTAGAAGAACGGGATGGAAAGGACATAACGCTCCTTGTATTTCATGTCCTCGTAGGCCATGTATTTGCGCGTCAGCTTGTCTGTCAGCATCAGGTTCCAGTCGATGTTCCTTATCAGTGTATCAAGCTGGTCTGATGTATATCCAAGCGAATAGATTCCGCCCACAAGACCGCCCATGCTTGTTCCGAGCACCATATCTATCGGAATATCAAGCGATTCGAGATACTTCAGGACTCCAATGTGCGCGGCTCCCTTCGCACCTCCTCCGCTGAGGACAAGAGCGACTGTCGGACGTTCCTTCCTTACCTCGGCCATTCTCTCTCGCATTCTCACCACGGCGACGGAATCAGCCACCGGATCGATGCCTTGTGCATTTGACGGGGGTGCACCCGTAAGAATTGCGGCACAGAGTGCCAGTAAAATGGACAAGTATCTCATATTCGTGCAATTTTATGATTTGTGCTCTCCGGCAAGCATTCCGCAGGCAGCTAGGATGTCCTCTCCCCGCGATGCTCTTATAGTTGTGGTTATTCCGCTGTTGTTCAGCCGGTTCTTGAAATTCTCCATGACGATGTCCGATGATGTTCCGTACGGAAAATCAGGGATTTTGTGGAACCGGATGAGGTTGACCCTGCATTCAAGCCCCTTCAGCAGGCGGATCAGGGCATCGGCATGAACCTTGGTGTCGTTGAATCCCGCGAACATCGTATATTCGAAGCTGACCCTGCGCTGGCCCGAGAAATCGTATCGGCGTATGAGGTCGAGCACATCCCTTATGTCCCATGCCTTCTGTACGGGCATCACGCTGAGACGCTCCTGAGGGAAAGGGTTGTGGAGGCTTACGGCAAGATGGCATCTGGATTCGTCCAGATAGCGCTTCAGGTTCGGCAGCACCCCTATTGTGGATACGGTGATTCGCTTCGGGCTCCACCCGAATCCCCAGTCGGCAGTGAGTATCTCAATGGCCCTCATGACGTTCTCATAGTTGTCAAGAGGCTCACCCATGCCCATGAACACGGCATTGGTAAGGCTGTCCGACTCATCCACGGCGAGGAACTGGGATATTATGTCTGCTGCCGAGAGGTTTCCGTGGAAGCCCTGGCGTCCGGTCATGCAGAAACGGCAGCCCATCTTGCAGCCCGACTGTGATGAGACGCAGAGGGTCGCCCTGTCGTCGTCAGGTATCATCACGGCCTCGATTGCGCCCTCTTCGAGGGATTGTCCGGGCAGGCCGTCCGCTTCATTCAGGGCATTGCCTCGGGAGCAGCTTACGGGGAAAAGATATTTCTTGGTCCCGTCGGAAGATTTCTGGAGATGGGAATACGGGGTGACGCCCACCTCATATTTCTCAGAGAGGGCAGCTCTGGCAGCCTTCGAGAGGTCGGTCATCTCGTCTATAGTGCGTACTTTCCTGACATACAGCCATCTGGCCATCTGTTTTGCAGTATATGACGGGAGGCCCTCAGCTGCCGCGAGAGCTTTGAGTTCATCCAGATTCTTTCCTAAAAGTCTTGTTTTCATCTGCTTCCGTTAATTTTACGAGTCCCGTCAGCGCATCAGGGACATTCATGCACATAGATGCAAAAATACACAAAAATTATGCACGGAGTATCGGCTTTTTTCATTACTTTTGCTTTGATGTTGTCACAAAACGGCATCATATTCATCAATACTTAAAATTTTACATTTATGGCTAAAGAAGAAGTACAGGGAAGTACCGAAGTGAACGCCGCCAAGCTCAAGGCTTTGCAGGCAACGATTGACAAGATTGAGAAAGATTATGGCAAAGGTACGATCATGAAGTTGGGAGATCAGCCAAAATGGGAGGTTTCGGTCATCCCGAGCGGTTCCATTGCGCTTGATGCAGCCCTCGGAATCGGAGGTTATCCGCGCGGAAGGGTGATCGAAATCTATGGACCTGAGTCCAGCGGTAAGACCACCCTCGCAATCCACGCCATCGCACAGGCGCAGAAGCAGGGAGGCATCGCCGCCATCATAGATGCGGAGCATGCTTTCGACCGCACATACGCCAAGAATCTCGGAGTGAATCTCGACACTCTGCTGATTTCCCAGCCGGACAACGGAGAACAGGCTCTTGAAATCGCCGACAACCTCATCCGTTCCGGAGCAATTGACATCATCGTAATCGACTCGGTTGCAGCCCTCACTCCTAAAGCGGAGATCGAAGGCGAAATGGGTGACTCGAAAATGGGTCTTCAGGCAAGGCTCATGAGCCAGGCCCTCAGGAAGCTCACTGCCAACATCAGCAAGACGAACACCTGCTGCATCTTCATCAACCAGCTCAGGGACAAGATCGGAGTGATGTTCGGCAATCCGGAGACCACTACAGGAGGTAACGCGCTCAAGTTCTATGCTTCAGTCCGCGTGGATGTACGCAGGACTACCCAGATTAAAGACGGTGACGAGGCTCTCGGCAACCGCACCAAGGTGAAAATCGTGAAGAACAAGATGGCTCCTCCTTTCAAGAAGGCCGAGTTTGACATCGTCTTCGGTGAGGGCATTTCCAAGATCGGGGAAATCATTGACCTCGGCGTGGAGTACGACATCATCAAGAAGAGCGGTTCATGGTTCAGCTATGGGGACAGCAAGCTGGCCCAGGGTAGGGAGGCCGTGAAGCAGCTTCTTACCGACAATGTGGAGCTCTGCGATGAAATAGAGGCGAAAATCAGGGAAGTTCTCAAGAATGTTCAGGACTGATGCCTGACTTTGAAAGATTTCTGAGCGCTGTGTTTGAACCATAGTCCATGTATTTCGCTGCAGTTGCCCGCAGTCATGAATGCATGGATATGATTCTTTTCAAGGTATTCCAAAAGCCTTCCGTACTCGTGCTGGGTAAGGAGGGCTTGTATTTCTACTCCCGGAGTCTTTGAATATCCACCCTTTATGTCGTAAAGGGTACATCCTCTGACAAGTTCCTCGATGATGAATTTCCTTATTGCATCATATTCCGTCGAGACAATGCAGACCCTCTTGCGTTTGTTCAGGCTTGACATGAAATAGTCGATTGCAAGTCCGTTGAGCCATGTGCCTATTATGCCGATAACGACCATCCTGAATGTATTGCCCGGGATGCAGAACGCAGTGAGGCAGACAGCTATTCCCGCAAATGTCACACAGGTGCCTATTTCTATGTGCAGCAGCTTGTTCATTATCATGGCGACAATATCGAGACCGCCAGTAGATGCATTGATGCGGAAGAGGAAGGCCTGTGAAGCGCTGAGCATAAGGACAAAGCAGCAGAGGTCGAACCACGGGTCACCCATCACGCTGGTCTGGCCCGGCTCGATGAGCCTGCTCACAGGATAGAGCCATTCACAGAGGTCCATCGCCGGTCCAAGGAAAATTGAGGCCATTATGGATTTGAGTCCGAACTCCTTGCCCACGATGAACACAGCAAGGATAACAAGAATCACATTGAGGATAAGAACGAACTGCGAGACTTTCACGGCCGGGACAATGGAGTTGAGCACCATTGCCAGACCGGACACGGTGCCGATGACTATCTTGCTAGGTATCAGAAAGTAATAGACAGCGGCTGCCCCCACGACCAGTCCAGCCACCATAATAAGCAATTCTTTCCAGAACTTCAGGCTTGAAAGAGCCCGGCCCGCTTGGGCAAGTATTTCCTTGAATTTCATTTCAGTCAGTTAAGTTGTTCGACAATTCAGCCCGCGAATATAGGAAATATATTAATTACTTGGAGGATTTGACGAAATATCTCCATAGGAAAAATGCGAGCCTGAAACAAGTTCCAGAATCCATTTTCAAAGTTACATTGCATGTTCGAAGAACCCGTTTTCATATGAAACCGAACATGAAATTCATAACAGCAACACCGCATTTCGCCAAAATGTCGC
>JBJEBN010000111.1:0-14039 GCA_051870095.1 Candidatus Cryptobacteroides sp.
AAAAAAGGGCGACCTTCACAGGCAGCCCTTTCAGTCAATGTACTTTAACTTATTCTTTACGGTAGTTGCTTTCACAACTTTTCGATTGCAAATATAGGTGAATTACAATATGAGGGGAAATAGTTGTGATTATTGGGGTGGAATTGTGATTTAGCATGGTTTTTAGTGACAAAATATGTAAAATTTGGGATTAAAATTTATTATGTCTATCTTTGTCACATCTAAATTGTGACTGAAAATGGAGATTTCAAGAGCCTTCAGGCGTTTTATCCCGCAGCTGCTGCATGTTATCGTGCTGCCTCTCTTTTTCTTTGCATTCATGCTGCTCTACAAGCCTTTCAATGCAGATCAGCTGATCGGCAACGAATGGTACGGCGTTCACTTGACCATATTGTCATGTATAATTCTAGTCTGCATGATATTAACCCGCCTGCTGTACTATTTCCTCCCTTTGAAAATTAATTACGTTCTTTATGTAAGCTGGTGTTTCGGGGAGATGATTTTCACTTCATTTTTCGCCGCGCTCTATATGTGGCTCGTTCTTCAAAAACCAGCACCATATTTTGAGGTACTTGCTCCTTGCTTGCAATTCATTATCCTGACCTTGGTGATTCCTTACACTGTTCTCGCACTTGCAATCCGTGTATATGAATATCATGACAGCGTGAAGAATCCTCAGGAAAATACTCTGCACCGCATGCGTTTCTACGACGACAAGAGGAATCTCAAGATTGTTCTTACTCCTGAAAGCATATTATATATAGGTGCGGAAGAGAATTATGTCAATATCAATTACATAGAGAATGGCAAAGTGCGGAATTATGTCCTGCGAAGCACCATGAAATCCATCGACGAGATGTGTCAGGACAACGGGCTGATACGCTGTCACAGGTCATTCTACATAAATCCTAAACATGTCAAAGTACTCCGCAAGGAGAAGGATGCAATCCTTCTTGCAGAGCTTGATTCAGACGGTGTAAGGACGATTCCTGTTTCGAAGAGATATTATGACAGGCTCTCTGACCTTCTCTGACTTGAATCAGAAAAGGCCGTAGAGCTGTGCGTCGATCTTGTCCGTGATCATGGCGAAATCCTCAGGGTTGTGTTCGAAGTCAAGGTTGTCGGCTTCGATTGTGAGCACCTTTCCCTTGTAGGATTCTATCCATTTGTCATATAGGTTGTTGAGATTGGTCAGGTATTCAATGCTTATTGATTTTTCATAGTCCCGCCCCCGTTTCTGGATTTGAGATACGAGGGTCGGGACAGATGATTTCAGGTAAATCAGCAGGTCCGGTTCGTGCACGAGGGACATCATCAGATTGAAGAGCTGCATGTAAGTGTCGTAGTCCCTTTCAGAAAGATTTCCCATTGCCCTGTTGTTCGCCACGAAGATATGTACACCTTCGAGGATTGTCCTGTCCTGGACAATCACTTCTTCCGATCTTGCTATTTCAAGCACATCCTTGAACCTCTGCGCGAGGAAATAGGTTTCCAGATTGTATGACCATCTCTGGATATCCTTGTAATAGTCCTCGAGGTAAGGATTGTATGTCACAGCTTCATATTTCGGTGTCCATCCATAGTGAGCGGAGAGCATCCTTGTGAGGGTGGTCTTGCCGCATCCGATATTTCCTGCTATTCCTATGTGCATTTCCTGTATTTGTGATTGTTTGGGTTAGACAAGTCCCTGTGCCATCATGGCATCGGCAACCTTAATGAATCCTGCTATGTTGGCTCCTTTCACGTAGTTGACATAGCCGTCCTCTTCGGTACCGTATTTCACGCAGGCTTCGTGGATGTCTGACATTATACGGCGGAGATGCTGGTCAACCTCCTCCCTTGTCCATTTGAGCCTCATTGAGTTCTGTGTCATCTCAAGTCCTGAGGTTGCCACTCCTCCGGCATTTGAAGCCTTGCCCGGAGAGTAGAGAATCCTTGCAGTCTGGAATACTGATATTGCCTCCGGTGTGCTCGGCATGTTCGCACCTTCGGCAACGCAGATACAACCGTTCTCCATAAGTTTCCTTGCTTCATCTCCGTTCAGCTCGTTTTGTGTGGCACATGGCATGGCGATGTCGCACTTTACTCCCCAAGGCCTCTCGCCAGGGAAGTATTTGGCTCCTGGGTACTGTGATACATATTCCTTGATGCGTCCTCTGTAAACATTTTTCAGCTTCATTACATAATCGAGCTTTTCGGCATCGATTCCATCAGGGTCATATATGTAACCATTTGAATCAGAGAGGGTAACCACCTTAGCTCCGAGTGCGATGGCTTTCTGTGCCGCGTACTGGGCAACGTTACCTGAACCGGATATCACGACGGTCTTGCCCTCAAAGCTGTCTCCTTTGGTCTGGAGCATTGCCGATGCGAAGTAGCAGACTCCGTAGCCTGTAGCTTCCGGTCTGAGAGGGCTTCCACCCCATGCAAGTCCCTTTCCGGTCAGGACACCCGTGAATTCGTCACGGAGTCTCTTGTACTGTCCGAACATATATCCGATTTCACGGCCTCCGACTCCTATGTCACCTGCCGGAACGTCGGTGTCTGCACCTATATGCCTGTGGAGCTCGGTCATGAAACTCTGGCAGAAACGCATGACCTCGTTGTCCGACTTGCCTTTCGGGTTGAAATCTGAACCTCCCTTGGCAGCACCCATAGGCAGGGTGGTAAGGCTGTTCTTGAAGGTCTGCTCGAAGGCGAGGAACTTCATGATGCTGAGGTTTACGCTAGGATGGAAGCGGATACCGCCCTTGTAAGGTCCGATGGCGCTGCTGCACTGTACCCTGTATCCTTTGTTGATATGGATTTCCCCTTCGTCGTCAAGCCATGGAACACGGAACATGATTATCCTTTCCGGTTCAGCGATTCTTTCCAATATCTTCTGTTCCATCAGATACGGATGTTCGACAATATAAGGGGCAACGCTCTCGAGCACTTCCTTAACTGCCTGATGAAACTCTTTTTCTCCCGGGTTCTTTGCGACGAGTTCCGCCATGAAGCCGTCGACATACTTTTGTGTAAAACTATCCATGATGATTAAGTCTATTTATTTGTTCGTGTATGATGTGTTTGCAAAGTTGTCAATGTGTCAGAACAGGAATCCCGTGTTGATATAGAGGGCTCCCTTGCCGTCCTGCCTGTTGAAGCATCTGGCATATTCCACTGCCACTATGAAGTTCTGGTTCATTATGAAGCGGAGTCCGCCTCCTGCGGAACCGTGGAAGCCGTCCTTGCGGGAGGCATTCACGAATTTCTCGTAAAGTTCAGGATAAAGTCCCGTCTTGTTGGTAAGGTCATATTCCTTGAACACATGTCCTCCGTCGGTGAAGCCTGACACGGCGAATGCGATGTTCTGGTTCCAGAGCTTGAAATCTATGAACCTGTAGCGAAGCTCGACATTGTAGAAACCTGTCTGAAGACCCTGCAGCCTGTCAAGCATCACGCCTCGTATTGTCTTTGAGCTTCCGAAACCGTCCGTATCCTGATCCTTGCCCACATTGGTATATATCGGCATCGCATACCACGGGGCATTGCCGAAGAATCCTTCATAGGCGAGACGGTATGCCAGCACGACTCTGTCTGTTCCGAGAGGGATGTACTGCCTCATCGTAGCGCTGAACTTGTAGCTTGAAGTAGAACTCCCAAGCCATTTCGGAGCTATTACGAAATGCCCTTCTGCCCATATTCCCCTGGTCGGGTTATTTTCGACATTGCGGCTGTCGTACAGAAGCCCGGCGCGCAGGGATGAAACGAAACCACCCCGGGCCTCCGACTCTCCGATTATTCCCCATTTTTTGTAAAGTCCGTACAACGAGGTGCTTGCATCTTCTTCTATTCCGAGGTTCACGCTGTATCCCTTGGGAGTGAAATCCTTTATACCGAACCATGCAAGGTTGTAGCCGGCCTCCCAGAAGAAGTTCTTGAGGATCTTGCCCTGAAAGTCCACCTTACCCTTGACCATCTGCCTGTCCAGACGGTAGAATCCTTTCTGGATGGTCCCTTTTTCGGCAAACTTGGCGGCGAATTTCTGCCCTTTCTTGCTGTCGTCAAATGTAATCTTGTCTGCGAAATAATCTATGTCATAGTTGCTCTGGAATCCGTTGAATCCGTAGAAGTCCAAGGCGCCGTCTCCATAGTAACCTACTGCAGCAGAAAGTCTTATATTCTTGAAAAGCTGCTTGTTGTCATAATACACCATGAATTTCATGCTGCCTCCGGTGTAGGCGGACCCTTCCACGTACCAATATGATTTAGGGTTGGGATATGTGCTTCCGTCACCGAAATTGTAGATGTTCAGCAGGGCTCCGTACTGGAAGCCGCGGTCGTTGTCGAAGGCGACCACCGGAAGCGGTCCGAAGTTGAGTCCGGTCTTGATGATCTCTCCTTTCTCGTTGTATTTGACCTCTTTCTTTTTCTTCTTTGTCTTGGTCGTGACTGTGTTCTCATTCACAACAGATGTGCTGTCATTAAGATTGCCGGCAGAAAGGGCAGGGCAGACTGTCAGGCCTGCGAGCAAGGCAATTAGCAATCGTTTCATAGTGTTTCAAAGTCTTTGATTATGGAATTGTATTCGTCCATCAACTTTCTGTCAGACATAAGCTGCCAGGCGGACTCTGTCCTTCTGAACGCCCTGATGCAATCGAAGGCCCACCAGTAGGCAGGTATCGTGAGCAGAACTGCCGGGATGGCAACCATCCAGGGAAGGAAGCATCCTGCAAGCACGCTCCATAGTATGAACATAAAAGGACCGAGGGCGAGATGCACCCCGTACCGCGCCGTGTTGTGGAATGCCCTGTCCTTAATCTTCCTTTCAAGAACAAGGGACAGGATTATCTGCGGAAGTGCCGCGATGCAGCAGAGCAGGAACCATGGGCCGATGAGCAGGTCTGCCATCAGAGACATCGAAAAGTCCCTGCGTATGTTCTCCTTGCCGAAAGCATAGATGGAAACTTTCTTTTCGACTCTTCTCTTGTTGAAGTTCCTTATTCTGTCAAGCAATGTATCTGCTGCCTCTCCTTTGCCGGAGAATTTCTTCCCGATGATATCGGCAATCCTCCTGTTCGCAGCCATGTTCTCCGACAGGTCCTTGCTGCGCTTCTCCTTGACAGCCAGCATCTTGAGAAGTACCCATTTCGCATCCAGACTCTCATCGTCCGGCAGGAAGGTTATCAATTCGGACATCTTTGTGTACAGGTCGCTGCGAAGATGGTCGATAAGCTGTCCTTCGTGGCTTATTCCGGAATTCCTGACGATTCCCGACACATCTACAGGCTTGCCGAATGAAAGAAGGCATGTCGAGCGATAGTTGAAATAGTCTCCATATTCAAGGCCGACAGGAACGATATAAACCGGCTTTGCAGATCCGAACTTGTCGTCAGCGGCCAGAGCTGCCCGGAAAATACCCTTGCCAAGGTGCATTATAGACCTTGCCGGTCTGTGCCTTCCCTCGGGGAACATGCAGAAGCGGACTCCGTGGTCGATGGTGTCGACTATTATTTCAGTAGTCTCATGGTTCTTGAGCACATTCCTGAGTCCGTCCCTCTGACGCACCATAGGGAGGATGCGCAGGAAGAACATTATCTTTGCGATGGCCGGTTTCTTGAACAGATCTGCCCTTGCGCCGAACACGGTCTCATTCTTGAAAGCCGCAAGTATCACGAGGGCATCCATCAGGGTATTGCAATGGTTCGGGGCAAGGATTACAGCCCCGTCGGAGGGGATGTTCTCAAGTCCCTTGACTTCATATTTCCTGTAACTGTTTCTGCATACCCAGTCTACATATGGGCGGAGGAAACTGTACAGGGAGTCATGGTCGTATATGTGTTGTTTTCCCATAGTCATTCATTTGTTTCTTTTCTTCCTCTCCATCTCCACAGGAATGCGAGCGCAAGTCCTGATATTATGTGCCATACTCCCCACCATGCCGTGATTACGAGCATGCCTCCGTTTGAAGCCCACTCAGGACCGAAGATCGCAGGGTTGAAGAGCAGCACGAGCCCAAGGCCTGAATTCTGGATGCCGGTCTCGATGGTCAGGGTCCTGCGGTCCTTGTAATGAACCTTGAAGGCGGAGCCTGTCAGGAAACCGATTCCGAGGGCTATGAGATTGTGTATCAGAACTATAAAGAAGATATATTTGATGCATTTCATGAAAGCATCGATGTTGTTGCTGAAAGCGAGCACCACCATCAGTATGAAGAATATGACGGAAAGGTACTGAAGCGGCTTCTGAATCTTCGCGGTGACCTTCGGGAGATACCTCCTGCAGAGTACTCCGAGCAGGATAGGGACTCCGAGCAGAATCACGATTGTCTTGAATATTTCCCAGAAAGGAATCGCCAGTTCAGGCAGGTCTCCCGTGATTCCGGAATACCTGAGGAACATATTTCCCCAGAATGCGAAGTTGGCCGGGGTAGTGAAGATACATGCGGCTGTGTTCACTGCAGTCAGAGATACGGACAGCTCTGTATTGCCCCGGGACAGGGAAGTGATGAAATTGGATATGTTTCCTCCCGGGCATGACGCAACGAGTATCATTCCAAGACCTATCATAGGGGATATGAAATCCTGCATTGCGAGAGTAAGCAGGAATGTGAATCCCGGAAGCAGGATCATCTGGCAGATGACTCCGAGAATGAATGATTTCGGCTTTCTGACGACATCGAGAAATGTCTCCGGCTTTATGCCCAGGGCCACTCCGAACATCACGAAAGCGAGCACGATGTTTATCACATTCATCCCCGCCGTGTTCATGTTCACCTTGATGGAGTCGAGACTAGCAATAATTTCCGGACTCATTACGTTTCAGGTTTAAGGTTCAGCGTGGCGAAGTTACAATATTTTTGCCGTTTTGACAATAAAACACATCCTCGGGATGACAAATGTCAATGGATTATGCTCACAGTGCTTTCCGTAGGACTTGTTTTCGTTACGGTAATCTTTGCACCGATACGCTCGCGCAATTCCTTCACATGGCTTATGATACCCACTTTCTTGCCTCCTTTTTCGTTCAACTTCTGGAGGGTCTCTGTGACCGTGTCGAGATAGTCTCCGCTTAGGGTGCCGAATCCTTCGTCTATGAACAGGATGTCAGAGGATACATTGTCTCCGGCACTGAGTGAAGAAAGCCCGAGAGCGAGGGCGAGGGAGATGATAAAGCCTTCGCCTCCGGATATGGTGCTTGTGCTTCTGACAGCGCCGCCCTGTTCCATGTCCCGTATCGTGATACCGAGTGAACCTGGCTGTGACTCAAGGACATACCTTTTCGTCATTTCCTTGAGGTAATGATTCGCACGGCTAAGTATGTCATTCATTATGAAACCCTGGGCAATCTTCTGGAAATATTCTCCATCCTTCTTACCGAACACATCGTTAAGAGCCTTCCATCTGTCATGCATCTCCTTCAGTTTCCCGAGCTCCTCCATGTCCCGGGAGAATCTCTCCCGGTTGCTCCTGTTGATGTCGAGCTGCCTCTTCATGGATCCGATGTTCCTGTCAAGTTCACTGATTGAGGCTGAAAGGCTTTCAAGCAGTACGGAAGCCCTTTCAGCTCCCGACGCAGACTCCCGGACTGAATGGATTTCATCAGGGAAGACATCGCCGGCGGAGAATGCCTCAGACACTACGGACTCAAGTGCTTGTATCTCTCCGTTGCAGGATACAATCCTGCTTTCAGCAGAAGAAATTCCTGTAACAGCCGATGCAACTCTTTCGTTCAGGGACGTCCACAATGCCAGCTGGTCAGCCACCTTCTCCCGCTTGCCTTCCGGGAGGTCCTTGAACCTTATGTCCTTGGAGATTATGCTGTCCCTGATGGACGACATCAATGAGACTGTCTGTGAGACCTTGTCCGTCCTGACCTCGAGCATGGAAGCCTCGTCCGTCTCCCTGAGATATGCCTTTGCATCCTCTGAAAGCTTTCTGATGAAGCCGTCAGGGTCTGCCTCCCATGCATCCTGCCATCCCTCGCAAACGATTCGTCCTTCAAGGCTTTCCATAAGATCATCCATCTGTCTTGCGGTCTGCATGACCAGGTCTGAGGCCGCAGACATACGCGCCTTGCAGGCCTCAATCGAAGATGCAATCTTGCCTGCCGACTCCTTGCCTGAAACAATACGGGCGGATATCTCTGACATTGTCCTGTTCAGCCCCTCCAGATCCCGTGTCAGGGATTCAGCTTCGGCAATGGCCGCGCACACCTTTTCCATCGACAGGTTCCCGAATCCCCCTTCTGCTTTCCGTCTCATCAACTCCTCAAACTGCTCCTTTGCTTTTGCCAGTTCATCGTTGCGGACTGCAGCGAGGCTTTCCAGCGCCTTCGACTCCGAGAGGTTGGCCGTAAGTTCCCTGAACCTCTCATCCTTATCTATCCTCGCCTTTTCAAGTTCGGCCTGGACCGGAGCGAGAATAGATTGGAAATGCTCGTCGGAAATACTGTCCAGATACTCCCGGGACGGTATTCTGTGTCCGCAGACAGGACATAGGTCCCCGACCTGAAGGGACGCCCTTGCATCCTTGGCCCATTGCTCATTTGTCTCCTTCATCCTGCCGTAGAGCGCATCCACAGCCTCGAAATGCTTCTGAGACGCATCATAAGCCGCCGACAAAGCACCCTCCTTCGCCCTGCTCTGAATGACCGCCCTGGCAGCCTCCCCGGCTGATGCCGTAAGCCTTTCCACATTCTCTTCAAGAATAGCTGTCCTGTCAAGAAGTGCCTTCAGGTTCCTCATTTTCTCCGGATTCAATGCTTCGCGCCTTGCAGATGTCTCATGGATTTTCTCACGGACAGTGTTGCATGCAGCCTCGTCTGCAGCTATTGTGGCTGACAAAGCCTCAAGATCAGCTTGATGCCTTTGAGCCACTGCTTTGAGCGAACCGATTTCTGCATTTTTCCCTGCAATGGTATTCCGGCCCGAAATGATGCTTTGCAGATCCTTGATTATCAATGCGCTGTCACGGAACATCGCTTCCTGTGCACTTTTGCCGGCAATGCTCTTGTGAAGCTCTTCCAATCTGATTATGTCGGCCCTCTGTACATCTTCTGCGAACGACAGTCCGCCGCTCAGACGTGAAAACTCGGATTCTGCATCTTTCAGAACCTTCTGATGGGATGACCGTTCATTTTCCGCCGCATTCTTCTGATTCCATGCATTCTTCAGCTTCTCCAGCGACTCCCTGACCTTGACCATCTGCCCGGCCTTCCTGCCCAGAATGCCGGCTTCTTCCTCCATGAGCCGTTCCGCTTCCTCGTCCATCAGAATCTCCTTCGCGTTCCCGACAGCTTCTTGCTTGATACTCAATGCCGTCCCTGCCTGCTTGAAATTCTCGGAAATTCTCTTGCCTATTTCCCGGTAGATTCCGGTTCCTGTTATCTTCTCGAGAATCCTCGATTTCTCGTCATCCTTGCTTTTGAGGAAAGCAGTGAAATCACCCTGCGCAAGCATAACCGTCCTGCGGAACTCATCGAAACTCAGTCCGATGACGGATTCTGTCTCGGAGCCTTTGCGGAAAGTCTTGCTGGCGTGGTCCTCCAACTCCCATCTTACAGGCTGTATGTTGCCGTCCATCCGTCTTCGCGCCCTTGCTACAGACCATCTTGCAGTGTACAGTTTCTCTCCTGCTTCAAAATCAAGCTCCACCGAAGCCTCGACCGTACCTTTGCGCATATATTGCACAGGATTGCTCAGAGTTATGCTTGTGCCGTCTCCCTCGGTGTATGTCTCGTTTCTCGAAGCCTGCTTCAGCCTCGGAGTATCGTTGTAAAGTGCCAGGCAAATCGAGTCAAGAATCATGGTCTTGCCGGACCCGGTCTCCCCGCAGATAAGGAAAATCGGCTCTGAGGAAAGTATATCTCCGTCGAAATCGATTGCAGCGTCAGCAATTGACGCGATGTTGTGTATTCTTAATTTCTTTAGTCTCATGCCGCCTCCTTATTCTTGCCTGTTGCTTTCCGATGCTTCCCTGACAGCCTTCTCCAACAGTTCCAGAAGCTCTTCATCCATGTCCTCACCTGTCTTTTCCTTCCAATACATTCCTGCGATGTCAACCGGAGACTTGGTCCTGAATTCCTCCCTGCTGAATGCCATCCGACCCTGATTCATGGCATCCTGAGCTGAACTCTCCATCTGTATGCAGCAATATCTGCATTTCTTCCCATCAGTAGCCCTTACGGCACGCTCTGCCCAGTCTGCCCCTCCATATTGCCTGACCTTCACGTTAAGCCTGACATAAGCATCTTCATCCTGCGGGAACCCCTCCAGCATTTTCAGGGCATCCTCGAACTCCACTGCACCGCCTTCCGGGATTGTTCTCACGGGCCTCATTGCAGGAATCTCAATCGTCTCCTTCTCCGGAGCGCAACCATTTCCACCCACACTCACAAATGTGACGCTGTGCCTGTAGTCCTCGTTGAAGCTGACCGGAAGGGGAGATCCTGCATATCTTGCCCTCTGCCCGATGTCCTGGGGGAAATGTATGTGTCCGAGAGCGATGTAGTCATAGCAGCTCCCCATATCATCAATTCCGATGCTGTCAATCCCTCCGACCGTTATGTCCTGCTTGCGGGGATCGCTTCCTGTTACGGTAGCATGGGAGGCAAGCACGACCGGAAGTCTTTCAGGATTAGCCTCGGACACCATTTCCGAAAGCCTCCTGAAGAACGCTGCCTGACGCTCCTGCCTGGCGCTCCCTTCATCGATCATAGGAAAATTGAGCGCGTTGCAATACGGTACGGCGACCACATATCCCTTCATCGGATTCCCTACAGGAATGATATGTACAGACATTCCCTCCGCCTCACGTGCAACGCTCCCGACAGCATGCACGTTGAATTCCTCCCACAGAATCTTGTCCACCTCTATTCTCGAACCGCTGTCATGATTGCCGGCAATGACTACGATTTCCATATCGGGAGCAGCCTCGTGGATCCTCACCAGCCCTTCGATGTACAGCTTCTGCGCTGACGTGGAAGGGGATGCCGTATGGAAAATGTCTCCGCACACCAGCATTACGTCGGGAGATTTCTCCCTTACGATTCCGGCCAGATGCTCGAGGAAGGCCCTGTGTTCGTCGGACCTGTCATAATTGTAGAAGACCTGGCCTATGTGCCAGTCTCCAGTATGAAGGATTGTCATGTCGTTCCTGTTATAGATGCGCAAATATAATCATTATATATTCAACTGTGGCTCATAGATTGCTATGTCTGTCCATGTGTAATCATAAAATCCAATGTCATGAAACGGTTGTTCCTTCTGTCCGCCATTGCAGCAGTCACCGCCCTTTGCGCAATAGATGCGGACGCATGTACAGGCATTGCCCTTACGGCTTCGGACGGAAGCAGGGTTGTTGCCAGAACAGTAGAATGGGCGGCTTCACCCATGCAGTGCGGCTATGCCATCATTCCCCGCGGACATTCGTTCCGTTCGCTGACTCCCGAAGGCTCCGACGGAATGCAGTTCGAAGCTCTCTACGGCTATGTCGGCATATATACCGAATATGACGGCTTCGTCGTGGAGGGAATCAATGAGACCGGACTGTCCGCCGGACTTTTCTTCTTCCCGGGATATGGCGGCTACAAGACTTTCAATCCGGCCAATAAGGACAAGACCCTGTGCGATATGCAGTTCGTAAGCTGGGTGCTCGCCCGCTTCTCATCAATAGACCAGGTCAAGGATGCGCTCTGCAGCATCGACCTTGTGACCCTAGACCATCGCATAGGAGCTGTGCACTGGCGAATCAGCGAGCCGGGAGGCAGGATGGTCGTGATAGAATGTGTCGACGGAGTTGTCCATTTCTATGAGAACAAACTCGGAGTGCTGACCAATTCCCCGGGATTTGAATGGCATATCACCAATCTCGGCAATTATGTGAACCTGACTTCCGGTGCAGCAGACCCGAAGCAGTTGAACAAGGACATCACCATAAATCCGTTGGGAGGCGGAAGCGGAATGCTCGGGCTCCCGGGTGACTTCACCCCGCCTTCACGATTTGTCCGCGCCACATTCTTCCAGACTACCGCTCCGCAGCTCCCGACTGGTGAGGAAACGGTTTTCCAGGCATTCCATATCCTCAACAATTTCGATATCCCTGTCGGCATCCAGCATCCTGTAGGAAAGGCTCCCGAAGGCCTTCCGAGCGCTACCCAGTTCACGGCTGCCACGGACCAGAACTCCATGAGACTCTATTACAGAACAGCATGGAACAGCAATATCCGCTGCATAGACCTAACCCAAATCAATTTCGCCAAGGTCAAGTTCCAAACCCGCCCTTTGGACGAAACTCTCAAGCAACCATACGAAATGGTCAGAATCAAATGATCAGATTTCTCCGCCTGTCAGATAACTGAGTGTTTCTGTCAGAAGTCCTACGAAAATTATTATTGCTACCCACATGACTATATATATTTAAAGGTTCAACATTCAGGAAAGGGGCTGCCTCATCCTTTTTATGGGAACAAAGGTAGCCCCCGTTTGTGCCAAACTGTGGCATAATCGCAAAAAATATCAAAAAATGTTATCTTTGCGCCCCAATTGGTCCGGATAGGGGAGAATACCCCCGGAGATTTTCCAATACGAAGCAATGAGAACAGAGGCAAGGGAACTTTTCAGGCTCGGGCTCCCGATAATGGTCGGCCAGCTCGGGATTATAATATTGAGCATAGCTGACACGATGATGGTAGGCAGGTACGGCACGAATGAACTTGCAGCAGCCTCATTCGTGAACAACATGTTCAATCTTGTCATTATTTTCTCGACAGGCTTTTCTTACGGACTCACCCCGGTAGTCGGAGGCATGTTCGGAAGGAATGACTGCCATGGGGCCGGCAGGATGCTGCGCAGTTCGTTGGGTGTCAACGCATCGGTCGCTTTGATACTGATGGCATTGATGACGGTCCTGTATCTTTGCATGGGCCGTCTTGGGCAGCCTGATGAACTGCTGCCTCTGATGAAGCCTTATTTCCTGATATTGCTCGCATCCCTCCTGCCAGTCATGATGTTCAATTCCTTCAAGCAGTTCTGCGACGGAATCACCGATACCCTTACCCCGATGTTCGTCCTTTTAGGAGGGAATCTCCTGAATATTGCCGGGAACTGGGTCCTGATTTACGGCAAGCTGGGTTTCCCTAGAATGGGGCTTGCAGGAGCGGGAGTCGCGACCCTTGTCTCAAGGTGCCTGATGCTTGTGTGTTTTGTCGTGATATTCTGTATATCAAGAAGATATGCTCCGTATAGGGCGGGTTTTCGCAGCGCTGGGGCGGGTATGAAGGATAATTTGCTTTTGTGCAGGATGGGGCTTCCGGTAGGGCTGCAGATGGGTATGGAGACAGCTTCGTTCAGCCTTACGACGATAATGGTGGGATGGCTCGGGGCTACGGCTCTTGCAGCGCATCAGGTGATGCTGACCGTGGGACAGCTCGGATTCATGATGTATTACGGAATGGCGGCGGCAGTTGCCGTGAGGGCGAGCAATTTCAAGGGCAGGGCAGATATGGAGGGCGCGCGGAGGACGGTATCTACGGGATTCAGGATAATCCTGTGCATGGCTGCTGCCGTGGTTTTCGTACTGCTTGTTTTCAGGAACAGGATAGGTTTCCTTTTCACGGAAGATGCGGCCGTGGCCTCGATGGTGGCTGCATTGGTCATACCTTTTGCCATATATCAGTTCGGGGACGGCCTTCAGTGCAACTATTCCAATGCCCTCAGGGGGATTTCTGATGTCAAGATGGTGACATGGTATGCTTTCATTGCATATTTCGTGGTGTCACTGCCTTCAGGATATATTTTCGGATTCGTCCTGGACATGGGTCTTGCAGGCATATGGCTTTCGTTTCCGTTGGGACTTACATGTGCCGGAGTTTTGTTCTGGCAGAGATTCCGAAAGTCGCTCAAAAGGCTTTCGAGGTAGTGAAATTTAGAAATATTCAGGAAAAACTTATAAATTATTGTTTTTGAATTATAAACTGCTTAATTTTATAAGTTTTTAGATTTCTCGGCTTCGCTCGTAATCGACGAAGTCGCTTGAGCTTCAGCGAAAGAAATGACA
>JBJEBN010000111.1:14139-31057 GCA_051870095.1 Candidatus Cryptobacteroides sp.
CTCGGCTTCGCTCGTAATCGACGAAGTCGCTTGAGCTTCAGCGAAAGAAATGACAGGTGTGACCAAAATGGCGGAAGTTCGCTCGAAATGACAATATTAACCCGAATAACACTATAGATAATGGAAAGAACATTGGTTATCCTCAAACCTGGTGCCCTCCAGAGAGGCATCGTTGGGGAAGTTATCTCCCGCTTTGAAAAGAGGGGACTCAAGCTGGTTGCAATGAAGATGGCGCAGCTTGATGACGAGATTCTTGCAGTACATTATGCACATCTTCTTGACAAACCATTTTTCCCTTGGCTGAGGGACGGAATGAAGGCCGCTCCTGTAATCCTTTGCTGCTGGGAAGGTTACGATGCCGTGCAGGTGGTACGCTCAATGGCCGGTGCCACTAAAGGCAGCAAGGCTGTCCCGGGCACAATCAGAGGCGACTATGCCCTGAGCGCCCAGGAGAATGTGGTCCATACTTCAGATTCATTGGAGAATGCCGCCATCGAGCTTGACAGATTCTTCAAACCGGAGGATTATTTCGAGTACTCCTCACCTCTCGATCCGTTCAAATACGCTCCTGACGAGAGATAGCATGATTTCAGGCCGGATTACTGTCCGACGAAAGTCATTTCATCGAACAGCCATCCGGCTTTCCCTATCCTGTCTATGATGAACAGGACATATCTTATGTCGAGCGATATGTTCCTGCATCTGTCCGGGTCGAATACAATGTCGCTCATCGTTCCTTCCCAGACACGGTCAAAGTTTATTCCTATAAGATTCCCCTCTGCATTTATCACCGGGCTTCCCGAGTTCCCTCCGGTAGTATGGTTGTCGGCAAGGAAGCATACCGGCATTTCTCCGTTTTCATCCGCCCATCTTCCATAATCCTTCGAGGCATGGATGTCTCTCAATGACTGCGGGATGTTGTAGTCAAAAATGTCGGGATTGTCTTTCTCGATTATTCCTTTGATGGTGGATGACGGCTTGTAATATATTCCGTCGGCAGGGGAGTATCCCTTCACATGGCCATATGCTACCCTCAAGGTCAGGTTGGCGTCAGGATAGAATACCCTGCCGTCCCCGGTTTCCTGTGAACATTCCATCTGGCCCTTCATATAGGTCTTGTATGCCTCATTTATTTCCATGGTAAGCTGGGAGGTCTTGAGAAGCATGTCATTGAAATACCATGTGCGGAACTCATTGAAAAATACATAAGCGGGATCTGCCTTAACGGCATCGATATCTTTTTCGCACAGGGTGGAAGCATAGTCTTCACGCACGAATGACGAATTGCCGAAAATATCCTCAGCCCAACTTGCAACGGAACCGAACCTTTCAATCATTTTCTTGAAATACAATGGTTTGGATTCATCAGGGAGATTCTTGCCGAACTCTTCCATTACTGCTATGAAGCACTCCTTGTCAATATCCATGCAGTAGTCCTTGAAGAAGATTTCGGAAGCTGCAGCAGCCTTATCCCTGTCGAAAACGACGGTTCCGTCCTCCTCCCTGAAGCAGGAAACAATGTTTGAAGCATACCTTGCAAGTTCCACCGTAAGAGCGGTCTCAATATACAGATCAGATGCGAACGAATATGGTTCCAATACCTTGTACAGAGAGTCCAATCTTTCGCAAATACCCTCATATTCAGTACCTTCTGCCCATGCGGAGAAACGTTTCTCGTACTCCCTCTTGTTCTGCACGGTCTTCATTTTCCTGAGTCCGAGTTCTTCGCCCTGCCATTTCTTCCATGAATTGGCCACGCTTGCATGCTTGGACGAGTACTGGATTCGGATTTTCTGGCTGCTGTCCATGTATTTCTTCTGAATGTCGAGCCTGAGAGTGCGCAGACGGATTTTCTGAGGGTCGCTTACCTCTCCGATGTACCGGACCCCTTCGGAATGGATGTATTCTCTCGTGCTCCCCGGGAATCCGTAGATGAAAGTGAAATCTCCCTCATGAACTCCGGCTGTGGAAATCTTGAAATATTTTCTCGGCCTGTACGGAACATTATCCTCCGAATAATCTGCAGGATTGTTGTCCTTGTCGGCATAAATTCGGAATATGGAGAAATCGCCCGTATGTCTCGGCCACATCCAGTTGTCGGTGTCTCCTCCAAATTTCCCGATTGATGAAGGCGGGGCACCTACGAGCCTTATGTCAGAATATTCCCTGTAAACGAACAGGAAATACTGGTTGCCGTAGTACATGGATTCAACAGATGCCTTCAGACCTGCACCTTCTGCCGTTGCTTCCTTGACGATTCCGTCTGAATTCCGTTTTATAATCTCATTGACCTCATTCTTCCCTGATGCTTCAGAAGTCCCTTTAAGAACGGCTGAAGTGACATCTTCCATTCTTTCCAGGAACCTGACTGTCAATCCTTTGTTGGGAAGTTCCTCGCTTCTGTCCATAGCCCAGAAACCGTCCCTGAGATAGTCGTGCTCCACGCTGCTGTGATACTGAATCTGCCTGTAGCCGCAATGATGGTTCGTAAGGAGAAGACCTTCCGGTGAAATGACCTCACCCGTGCATCCTCCTCCAAAGAGTACCACTGCATCCTTCAGGGAAGCCTGATTGATGCTGTAAATGTCTTCAGCATCGAGCTTGAAGCCTTTGGACTGCATATCCCCGATTCTGCTGCCTATCAATGAAGGCAACCACATTCCTTCATCAGCCGTTGCCCTGAATGAAGCGGCACAAAGCATAGCCGCGCACAGAAAAATAAATCGTTTCATACTATCAAAGATTTTCATGTTCGGTTTCATATATCATCATTCAATTATATTTTCATAAGCGAACATCCTGCTGTAATGCTCAGCTTTCCTGTCTATCGAAAGAGGATAGGCTCTGGATGAAGACGGCATCCTCCAGAATCTGACGATTCTGTCAGTCCCGGGCACCAGGGCCTCCTTCATGGAACCGACAGCTGGCTCCTCGCATCCGAGCAGGGATGTCAATATGTCCGTGGCCTTCTGTCCTGTGGTGACGATTGCCTTGCATTCCGGAATCCTTGACAGCAGTCCGATGATGTCCGTGGGGCTGACAACTTCGAGGAATTTGTCAGAGGCGTTGTCCCTGAGCCTTATGACTTCGGTTGCAGTGTCGTAAAGTGCTATGCCTCTTTCATTGCAAAACTCCATTATGCGTTGTCTGTCAAACCTTTTCCTTTTGTTGTCGGCAAAATGATCCTTGTTGCCGAAGAACACTATTCCCATGATTCTCCACATATCGTTGATCCAGTTCGGATAGAAGAATTCCATAGACCATTTCTCGCGTTTTGGCGGGAAGCTGCCGAGCATGATTATCCGCGCTCCTGCAGGAAGGAAAGGTTCCAACGGGTGTAATTCTGTCTTTTCCATTTCAAATCATTTGAACTGCATGGTGAATACTGTGCTGTGTGCATCGCTTCGGGTAAGGTTAAGGGTGCCGTTATGCAACCTCATTATCTGCCTTGAAAGGCTCAGGCCTATTCCTGTACCATCTTGTTTGGTCGTGTAGAACGGCACGAAGATTTCTTCGCGGTTCTCCTTGGTGATAGGTCTTCCGTTGTTGGCAACATTGATTACAACATTCTCACCGGCATCAAGCTCGGCTACAATCCTGACATCCGTTGCTCCTGCCTGCACCGCATTTTTCACGAGATTCAACAGAATCTGTGAAATCTGCCCTTCGTCGGCATAGAGCAGTATGTCTTCCGTCCTTTCGCTATATGTACATACGGCTCCGGTGCTTCCGAGAACCGGCTCGCACAATTTCATGACCCTTTCCATCATTTCCCTCACCAGGAAAGCCTTCTTTACAGGTGCGGCCACTCTTGTGAGGTTGCGGTATGATTCCACGAATCTTATCAGGCCCCTCGACGACTTCGTTATGGTGTCCAGTCCTGTCTTCATCTCCTGCGAACTGCCGTCGTAAATCTCGGAAAGTGTCTCGCTGAGCGATGCCACAGGGGTCACGGTATTCATGATTTCATGTGTCAGTACGCGGATTAGCTTTGTCCATGACTCCTGCTCATTCTCCGCTATCTCGTTGCTTATATCGTTGAATGCCACCACTTTGACCTGCCTTCCTCCAATCGTGGCGTCTGATGCGGTGAGGGCGATTGCCTTGGTGCCCCTTTCGTCGTACCATCTGGCTTTCTGTCCGTTGTCCTCTGCAACTTTGCGGAAAGCTTCGTACAGGGGTTCACCAACAGTACGGAGCTGCCTGATGTTGCTGAAAGTGGCGAATCCGAGAATCTCGAGAGCCGTGGAGTTGCAGTATATGACCCTGCCTTCAGATGCCGTTCCTGCTGTCCTGTCAGAGGTGTCGATTACTGCGACTCCAGTCTGGACATGGTCGAGCATCTTGGCATAGAATTGTTCCTGGTCCTTTATTTCCTTCCTTTCATTGTCGAAGATGGTGCGGAGGCGGTTCAATGTGGCGTTGAAGCGCTTGCCAATCTTCCTGTGCTCGTCGAAGCGGAAATTGAGTTCCTTGTCCTCAAGGGCATCGAGCATATATGACACTTTCCTGCGCATCCTCACATTAGTCACCAATGCGGTGATCAAGGCTGTGACGATGACGATGGCCAGGGCGGACAGTATCAGCAGGGTGTCATCCATTATATATTGTATTTCTTCAGTTTTGCATAAAGGGTTGGACGGCTGATGTTCAGAGACTTGGCAACCAATGAGAGATTGCCCCCGAAGCGCGCCACGGCAGCCCGGATAGCTTTCTCCTCAGCCATTTCCAGGGTATCCTCGCCGCTTTGGAACTCAGGGGCGGAATCCATTTTCGGCAATTCTATGTCCGAGGCTTCGAGCTGATGGCCTTCTGAGAGGATCACTGCCTTTTCGATGCAGTTCTGAAGCTCCCTTATGTTGCCGCTCCAGCGATGGCTTTTCAGGATGGCAGCTGCCTCCGGGCTTATTCCGTCCACTTCACGCCTGTATTTCCCTGCAAATCTTTCCACGAATACTCCGGCAAGGGGCACGATGTCCTCAACCCTTTCCCTAAGGGCCGGAAGCCGGATCTGGAATGTGTTTATCCTGTAATATAGGTCTTCCCTGAAACTTCCCTCCGCGACCATCCTTTCGAGGTCCTTGTTGGTCGCACATATCAGCCTGATGTCCACAGGAATGGACCTTGTGTCGCCTACACGGGTCACCGACCTGTTCTGGAGCACCCGAAGGAGCTTGGCCTGAAGATGGAGCGGAATGTTGCCGATTTCGTCGAGGAAGAGGGTTCCTCCGTCAGCCTGCTCGAACTTGCCCTGCATGTCAGTGTGAGCGTCGGTATATGCTCCCTTGACGTGGCCGAAAAGCTCGCTTTCGAAAAGGGTTTCCGTCAGAGCACCGGCATCCACGCATACCATCGGCCTGGATGACCTGTCAGACATCCTGTGTATTTCACCTGCAAGCACATCCTTGCCTGTACCGTTCTCTCCCGTTATAAGTATGGTCGCATCCGTAGGTGCGATTCTCGTTACCGTCTTTCGTATGTTGTTCATCTGGATGCTGTCACCCCACACCATTTCCCTTGAAGATACTGTCTCAGCCTTGTCCTGACTGCCTTTGCAGGCCGATTTCAGGGTGGCGACAAGCTTCTCGTTCTCCCAAGGCTTCACGATGAAGTCGAAGGCGCCGCGCTTCATGCCCTCCACTGCGAGCGCTATGTCGGCATATGCTGTGAAAAGCACGACCTGCACGTCGGGGAAGCGTTTCTTGATTTCCGAAAGCCAGAACAGCCCTTCATTGCCGGTATTGATGTCAGTATGGAAATTCATGTCGAGGAGCACGGCGTCAGGCCTGAATTCCACCATCCTGCTGATCAGCTCGTTGGGAGATGATATGACCCTGACCTCAGTGAAATGCATCGGAAGCAGGATTTCGAGCGCCGCTCTTATCCCGCTGTTGTCATCCACTACGAGTATTTTACCTTTAGTTTTTCCCATATTGCAAAAATCGGATAAAGATACTCATTTTTTATTTGAAAGCACAAATTGAAATCAAAGTGGCTTATTGCCTGTCTGATTGTCGCGGGAAGAAATGTAATCCGCCCCCATAATTGATTCATGAGAGTGACGATTGCGTTGCACCTGCCACTATTTTTCTTATATTTGTGGTCGCGCATAATATGACACTTGAAATGAAGAAAAATCATCCGATCAGGATTGCAGTGGCCCTCGCGGCACTGTTCCTCCTTGCAATAACCTCATATTCACAGGATTTCGACACCCGTGTGGCTGCTGATCCGGGCATTGCCTGCGGGGTCTATCACCCTTATCACCATGGAGATCTCACCGATACTCCTGCTCCCAAGGGGTACAGACCTTTCTATATTTCACATTTCGGACGCCACGGTTCACGCTATCATACGACGGAAAAATATTTCGCTTCCGCTGTCGAAGGGCTCAATGCAGCTGCCGCCGCTGACGGATTGACCGATCAGGGCAGGCGTCTTCTCGAGGAACTAACCATCCTTGTGGAAGAGCACGAGGGCATGACGGGAGAATTGAGCCCGCTTGGAGGACGTGAGCACAAAGCCATAGCGCAGAGAATGTATTCCAGATTCCCCGAGGTATTCAATTCTGCCTCAAGGAAGGATGTCCAGTGTGTGGCCAGTACGATCCAGCGCTGTCTGCTGTCCATGGCCAATTTCTCCGAAAGTCTTGCTTCCTGCAGCCCGTCCCTGGATTTCACATTTTTTACGGGTAAGAGATATTTCCGATATATTATGAAGGAATGTAAGTATCACTCTGATATATCTGATGAAGTTCATGCATATACAGATTCCCTGCGCAATGCAGTCTGCCGTTATGATAAGCTGTTCGGGACTATTTTCGTATCTGATGAAGCGGCCGCAAAGGCTGTCAAGGACCCTCATAAGTTCGCCTATTCTCTATATATGGCAGGAGCGATCTGTCCTGACCTTGATTTTCTCGGACTTGACATCTTCAAATATTTTGATTCCGAGGAACTTGCCGCACAGATGAAGGTGAATTCTTCGAGGATGTATATGCAGTACGGCAATTCAGCGGAATGCGGAGAGCGCAGCATCACGGCTGCAGATGACCTGTTGAGGGATTTTGTCAAAAAGGCTGATGCGGCTCTAGGCCAGGGAAGCACCCGCGCGGCTGACCTGCGTTTCGGACATGACACCGGCATTTTGCCTCTCGTGGGACTGATAGGTATCGACGGCATGTCCGTGAGATATGATTCAGACGGTTCGTGGGAGCATTGGACAACATATGACCGCATTCCGATGGCTTCCAATTTCCAGATGATATTCTACAGGTCCAGAAAAGGCGATGTCCTCGTTAAAATGCTCTACAACGAGCAGGAGACTGTAATCCCGTCCCTTGCTCCGCTTCAAGGACCTTATTACAGCTGGCCGGACCTCAGGGCATATCTGGTGAGCAAATACAATGACATTGACAAATCCAAATGAATATGAAACCGAACATGAAAAAAACTACAGTAATCCTGCTTCTTGCAGCTTTTGCGGCTGCAGTTGCACCGGTCACTCTTTCCGCCGGAAAACCTAAGGGAAAGGCAGTATCAGTAGTGGCGCACCGTGGATTCTGGAACTGTGAGGAATCCGGCTATGCCAAGAATTCCATCGCATCTCTCACCCAGGCGCAGAAGAACGGTTTCTGGGGCAGCGAGTTCGATGTGAACATGACATTGGATGAGGAACTTCTCGTGTTCCACGATTCTTCCATCGACGGCAAGAGAATCGAGCAGAATCCTGCTTCAGCGTTTGACTACTACCGCTTGAAGAACGGTGAAAAGATACCTACCCTCGACGAATATCTGACCCAGGGTGAGAAATCAAAGAACACCATGCTCGTTCTCGAACTCAAGAAGCATTCTTCCAAGGAAATCGAGGACAGAGCCGTTCAGCTTGTCATAGAGAAACTCCGCGCCCACAAGCTCTTCAAGAAGAACAGGGTGATGTTTATCTCTTTCAGCATGAACATCTGCAAGGAATTCGCAAGGCTTGCTCCCGGTTTCACCGTACAGTATCTCGATACGGATTACACCGCAGACCAGGTATTTGCTGAAGGCGTGAACGGAATCGATACGGAGTACAAGAAACTTCTCGCCGACAGGCAGCGTTTCGACCAGGCCCGTGCAAACTCAATGAGTGTAAATGTGTGGACGGTGAACAAGAAAGAGGCAATGGAGCAGCTTGTCGACCTCGGAGTTGACCAGATTACTACGGATCATCCTCTTGACCTCAGGGCAGTCCTCAATGAAAAAGAAGTCAAAGAGAACTTGAAGTAAATACAATTCATATATCTTTCATGTAGTTTTGTTGCATATAGCCAGGACCACACTTCAGAAAACAAGTCTTTCAGGGAAGTTCGGAAGAGGAACATATGCAGTCTCAACGATGCTTATCCTTGCCGCCGTTACTGTCTGCCAGTCACGGCGGCATCCAGTATTTCCCTGTTAATCATTGAGATCTCGTGTGTATTGACTTCTGATTCAATCTCTCCGCGCTCTATTACGGAGATGAATTCTTCAAATTCGTAGAAATACTCATCCTTCCCGAGTCCTGAACGCACTGCCTCAGGGCTCCTCTTGCTGCTCCTGCCGGAATTGGGCGTACCGTGCGGGCAGAAACTCAGATTCCGGCAGATGTGGATATCGTCCATTATGATGTTGCCATTCTCGCCGCAGATATCGGTGGGCAGGAAACTGTCAACTACCTTGGAGTAGGAGAGAACGGCCGTCATTTCAGGGTATTCCAGCTCGATTGTGCCTTGCACGTCCGTCGGACCGAATTCTGTCTCAAACATCACTGTGTTGCTCTTGACGGACAGCGGACGGCCGAACAGCGCTACGGCCGGGTATGTGGTGTAGATGCCCACGTCTGCGGAGGCTCCGCCACCCGAGAGTGGATTGAAGGAGTTGCTCACGATGCCCCTTTTGAGCTCTTCGTAGCGGCTGCTGTACTGGCAGAAACTGGAATTGTAGTGCCTTACCGGCGCGATTGAAGGGAGCATCTCCTTCGCTGCGCGGAAATTGGGGTTGAGTGTGGAGACCATCGCTTCCATCAGAGCTTTGCCCGAGCGCTGCGATGCTTCAACCATCTGCTTCACCTCTGCTGCGTTGCAGCCCAGTGGTTTTTCGCACAATACGTGTTTGCCGGCGTTGAGGGCTGCAAGGGTGTAGCTGCAGTGGGTCGTGTTGGGCGTTCCGATATAGATGGCATCCACCTCCGGACAGGCCGCCATATCTTCGAATGAAGTGAATACTTTCGCATCCCGGCAGAATGCCTCCGGGTGTTTCCTGACAAATTCCTCGCCCCGCTCACGGCTGCGTGAGCATACGGCCACCGCCGTAAATCTCGGATCCTGGACTGCTCCCTTGAGCACCCAGTCACTGATCCTTCCAGTTCCTGTAATCCCGAATCGTATCATATTCTTTTTCTAGTTTCTCCACTTGCCTGGACTGACGTCCTTCATCCTATCTGAATTTTGGACAAAGATATGTTTTCTTCTAGAATGAACCGCGGTTTTTGTATATTAAGATAGGAATGTCTTCCGGCTTCGGGAAGGCAATGGCTGAACAAATATATTATCGATAATTTGGATTTATTTAGGTAAAGTGCTATATTTGCAACTATCGTTATAACGATAGTTTTGATGTTTTGCATTATGAAACCGAACAGGAAAATCATGGATACTATGAAACTATATCACGGCTCAGTATTTATTATTGATAGGCCTGAACTTGGCAAAGGAAACCATAAGAACGATTATGGAATAGGGCTATATTGCACAGGACATATAGAGCTTGCGAAGGAATGGGCATGTTCAACAGGAAAGGACGGTTTTGCAAATGTATATGAACTCAATATGGAAGAGCTTTCTATTTGCGATTTGACTCAGTACCATATACTTAACTGGATGGCAATACTTTTGGAGAACAGGACGTTTGATCTTTCCGCCAGTCTTGCTTCAACTGCCAGAGATTATATTCTGGAAACCTTCCTTCCTGATTATAAGGATTTTGATGTTATCAAAGGGTATCGTGCTGATGATTCGTATTTTTCCTTTGCAAAAGACTTTCTCAATAATAGTATTTCTCTTGAAGAACTATCAAATGCGATGAAATTGGGAAAACTTGGAGAGCAGGTAGTCCTCAAAAGTGAAAAGGCATTCAATGCTTTGGCTTTTCAGGAATCCATACCGGTGGATTGCAGCGTTTACTACCCTAAATGGAAAAATAGAGATTATAAGGCACGTCAGGACTACAAAGAGATGAAAGAAAGATCAAATCCTCTGGAAGGATCTTATATCCTGGATATTATAAGACAACAATGGAAGAACGATGATGAACGCTTACGATAAAATATATTTGGAAGATGCTATGTCTAATCTGGCGGTAATGCTGGATTATGGCACTTTAACCTACGGAGATCCTGAAACATTCTTCAACAGATTTCTTGTGAGCGATATTTCCAAACAGTTCGGTATGGGAAATCCGCGTTATATTGCCGGGATGTCAGGCATAGAGTTGGCAGAAATGGTAATTGAGGAAACCGGTGGTGAGCCTTTATATGCTGAATATAAGACATCTGGCAGATCTGAATCCTATTGGGCTGGCTGGGCATTGGCCTATCTGCAGTGGTTTACAGGATATTCATTTGAGAAGATCAGTGAATGGGGAGTCAGTATAATTTTCCTTTTGTCGTTATATCCGACTCATCACGAAGCAGATATAACAAAGTTGATAGAGACAGCTGTCAGAAAGATGGATGAGACAAAAGGTAAGTCCATAAATTCGCTGAAGCGTCAGCGTAAGTCTGCAGGAATGACACAACTGGAACTTGCCGAGAGGTCCGGAGTCAAACTGAGGATGATCCAAGCATACGAGCAGAACTATCAGGATATATCCAAGGCTGAAGTCGGATCAATGATCAGGCTTGCAAAAGCATTGTCGTGCAGCGTAGAAGACCTATTGTATTCATAGTCGTAAGGGTGGATTTTTAAAGTTGTCGTCGTTTTATGGCTATATGCCGATTCAGTGATTGCGAAGGATGAATTTCTCCACGACATGTGCTACGCCGTCTTCCAGATTGGACTGTGCGCTTCCCCTGAAGAACTATTTCATTTTCTCCACAAAGGACAAAAGCACATTCCGCTGCTTTTTCAGATCGAAATAGCCGACAACCGCAACAATGAAAGAGCCTGCAAAATCAAGCATAAGGTCCTCCATAGTGTCGCGGAGAGCCTCGTGGCCCATCAGAGGTGCGGCATTGTCAAAGGTACCGCTGCCCTCAAGGAACTGCTGCGAATTGAGCCCGAAAAGACCGTCGGTGATAAACTCTACAATCTCCCACATTGCTCCGATAGACAGGGCAAAGCACACTACCCACACTGCAACAAAAATCGGAGTGTATCGTATCTTATTGCCTTCCAATGTGTTGAATAAGTTGATAATAGCATAGCCGAGTATTCCGAGAAGAATGCCTGAAATGCCGTGCTGCAATGCGTCCCACCACTCAAACTTACCGTAAAAATCAACAACATCCCCAAGTATCAGCGAGCCGAAGCAGAAAAAGACGAAACCGAAATCCATCACTGCCGGCACCTTGATATCTGCAACAGATTTCAGCATTTTCGGAAGGAAGATGACAAGAATCATCAGGAGCACCTCGAACATCTGAAAAGCGACGCGGCTGACAGTTGCATGGTCGTCGTGGAAAAAGACAAGGGAAAGAGCTGCCCCGACAAGGAATAGCACGCAAAGGACAAAAATGGCGAAAGAGAGCCTGCTGAGGCCCATAATCTGCTTTTTATTTTCCATAACTCAGCACAAGATCGGTGATTATATCGCAGGTACGGTGATTGGAATTCCTGTTCTGGGCATCGAGCATACGTTTGCGGTATGCCGCGTCCTCACAAAGCCTCAGTGCAACGGTAGCCTGCTGTTTAGGGTCCAGCGAACTGTAAGACATATTATGATAGTGGAAGAAACGGGCGTTTCTGTCTTCAAGACCAGGAATAGGAGCCGTGTGAATAAGAGGAATATTCTTGATTATGGCCTCAGTACTGGTGATTCCTCCCGGTTTTGTAAACAGCACATCGCTTGCATCCATCAGAACTGAAACGTTGTCTGTATATCCTACTGCTTTGATTCTACAGTCTTCAGCAAACTCCTCGCGAATGCTCTCCAGAATATCCTCGTTTCGTCCGCAAATACATATAACCCTGTCATTATCATTTATTTGACTTTGGAGGGCTGAAATCAGTTCGTTCATATTTCCGAACCCCATGGAACCGCCCATGAGCAGGAACCATCTGCCATCAGTGTCGTCCCATGCAAATTCGGCGTTCATCTGCTTACGGGCCTGACCGTCAGGAATTCGAGCAGCGAACTTTTCTTCGTTGACAGGGATGCCTACAGGTACTATCTTCTCACGTGGAATGCCTTTCTCGACGAATTCCTCAATCAGATCTTCGTGAGGAATTACGTAACTGTCCAGTTCGGTTTCCGTGAGGAAAGGGATGCAGGTGTAGTCGGTCATTATGAAAATTGCAGGCAGATGCAGGACGCCGTTCCTCTTGAGCGCAGTAATAGCCTCTGCCGGAAAAAGATGGACGCAGATAACTGCATCATATTGGTTGTCAATAATATATCTATATAATTTCTCGGCATATAATTTATTGGTCATATATACCGGGGACTTGATTGAAGGGCTGTTGATGTCGCTTACCACAGCACCTATCTTGTAGGCCTTTTCAAAGAGAGTGTTACCTGTGGAGTAAACGTAAACGTCTGATACCTTGCGCGATACGGCAGGACTTATAAGTGCAATTGTGTCTTGTACATCGCATTCCAAACCTCTTTTCAGCATAGTGCTCTGAAGGGCTTTGGCACTGGAATTATGACCTTCTCCAGTGTTGCATGAAAGAATAAGAATCTTCATAAATATGTGTTCTTTTGTTCCAAAAGTGTTCAATTAATCTAATGCTATAAACACACAAAAGTATAGTGTTTTTCTTAAATTTGCACGATTAACGTCAAACTTTATCATAAACACTAACGATGAAACTTGAGTACTTCCTGCAATTGGCAGACATGATTATTTTAGAATAGTTGTAGATATTTTACAAGTAAAAGTATCTTTTCAGCACTAAATCGGAATTTATCGAACCGTTCAACAGAAATCCTAATAGCAGAAGAGGCTGACTTTGTTGTCTGTCATCCACTGGTCAAAGAGTGACGAACCCCACTTGTCCGGCAAAGAATCTGCTATGAATTCAGGGAGTCCCTGATAAAGGTCTCCGGCTTTTCCAAAGAATGCAGCCAGCGTTCCTGTTCCCTTTCTGTGAGTACACGGACAGATATCGTATGGACATTTCAGATAGTCTTCCGAGAACTGGAATACTGACAGCTGTTTATCGGCATCCCAAGAGAGCCTGCCTATCCAGGTTCCCCAAAGCATAACATTTACAGTAAGAGGGCTGCTTATCATAATGAAGTAGAGGTTTTATACGATGAACGGCAATTCTTGCGGGCCTTTCCCGTCTTTTGGTCAATGAGGAACGGAGATTCAGGAACATCCGGGATGAATTCAGCCACTCCCTCGAGCTTGCCACAGGCGCGTAGAATCTTGACAACGGTGCAGAGGTTAATATCTGTGACACTTCCTGTTTCTATTCTCTTGATGGATGCGATGGATACACCGCTTTTCCGGGCAAGCTCTGTCTGCGAAATGCAGCAACTGCGTCTCAACTTCCTGACCTTCTTGCAGACTTCAAGGATTATGGATTCATCTGAGAAGTCGTAAATTGTGTATCTATCGAACATAGTCTTCTTATTGGTATCATTTATGATACATAAGATAGGCATTATCCTAAAATATTACGCATAATTTAGATAAAATCTTGACCGATAGACAAGGGTGGGCAGAAACCTGACGGAAGGTCTGGGCAGCCTCAGAATTTGAGCCCTGTGCCGATTACAATTGACCGTGGCAGAGATGGCCCGTATATGTAGCCGCTGTCACGGAGTTCGCCCTGATCGAAATCCTTCTGGTAGGCATTGAAGATATTCTTCACGCCTGCGTGTATGTTGAGATGACATATACCCATTATCTTGAACTCATAACTTACTTTGCAGCCCATATCCCAGAAAGAAGGAGTGCGCACCGCCACATCCACATCCGTTCCGCTTCCCGCCATGTGCTGTGTAAGCATAGGACCCGTATAAGTCCCGGACAGGTCGATGTCAAAGTTCCTGAAAGGGCTGTAGCAGGCGACAAGGTAGCCATAGCAGTTTGGCGAGCGGAACATCTCCCTGACAGGTTCTACATTCTCGTCGTCACTCCATTGCTGCGGCTGGTCATAACGGCTTCTCTGCAATGTTACTCCTGCCTGAAAATTCATATTGCGGCCTATCGACAGTTTGCCCTCGAAACTTCCTCCGAACACTTTTGCGCCCGGACCGTTGTATCTTTCGGTTATGGCGCTCATCCCTCCATCAGTAGTTTCGCCTGTCTGCCTCAGCGCGTAAGTGTCCTTCAGGATGGTAAAAAATCCCTCCGCCATAATATTTAACTGAACGGAACCGATATGATGATACCAATCACCTGAAAGGCTGAAAGAATGGGACCTTTCCTCTTTCAGGTTATCTGCAAGAGTGATGCGAATTCTCTCGCCGCCGGCAACCAATACGTGCAGATCCTCGTCGAATGCTTGTGGGGCGCGGAAACCGCTGGCGTAGATTGCACGCAAAGCAAGGTCGCGGAATGGGCTGTAACGTATATTTACACGCGGCGAAAATATAGGCCTGCTTATGAGATTGTGCTTATCCATACGCACACCGGCAAGCAGACTCCAATGTGCGTTTTTCCATTCGTTCTGCAGATATGCTCCGAAAATGTGGACGGACTGCTCCGTCTCGTGATCGTAGCCCAGGGATATGTCGTGCAATCTGTCGTAGTTGTATTCCACTCCTGCTGTGAGTTGTGCCGGCATAAAGAATAGGCGGTCGAATTTGTAAGAATACTGGCCGCCTGCGACACCAGTGAAATCAGTGGTCTTTCCGTATGCATTCGGATCCATCCCTCCGCCATAGTAGCTGTTTCTGTTTATATGCTGGGCTGAGATGTAGGCATTCCAACTGTGCTTGCCTTCCGGACTTTGGCCTTCGTAGCTCAGCGAACCGCTGTTGTTGATATGCTCTGTCTGTTCGGCGATAAGTGCTTCATGTGCCGGATGATCCAGGCGGTCGCCACCCCGTCTGTATTCCTTCAGAGCGTGGTATTCGAAATTGATTTTTGAATATGGATTTACCCTCAGATGGCCCCTTGTCCCGATTGTCAGGGAATTTAAAGTCGGAATCTCTGTAAATCCATCGGAATCAGCATCGTATCCATCTCTTGAGCGCCTCTGTCCGAATATGAATATTCCTGCCTTTCCGTCGTCTGAAACCATTGAGGCATTGATGTTTGTATTGTTGTCAAAGGCTGAACTTATGCCGATGGAAGTGAAATCGTGTCTGATTTCAGCGCTGGATCTCATTGTTTCTTTTGTGATGATGTTGATTGTCCCTCCTATTGCGGATGCTCCGAAAAGTGCTGAACCACCGCCTCTTACGACCTCAACCCTGTCAATCATTGCCGCAGGAATCTGCTCCAGTCCATAAACTCCTGCAAGTGCGGAGAAAATGGGTCTTGAGTCTATGAGTACCTGTGAGTAGTGACCGTCCAGCCCGTTTATTCTTGCCTGGACGAATCCGCAGTTCTGGCAGTCATTTTCCACTCTCACTCCGGGTTGGAATACAAGCCCGTCAGCAAGAGTAGGGGATACTGTTCTGGCGAAGATGCTGTTGTCAACTACGTTTACAAGGCTTGGAGCTTCCTTTCGCGAGGAATGGTTTCTCGTGGCGCTGACCACAACTCCGTCTATGGCAAGATTCTCCTCTTCCAGGATGAAATTAGCTTCGTAGGTTTCTCCTTTCTTTAATTCCTGAATTATTGAAGATTCTTTGTATCCCATAGAACTTGCCACTATTTCGAATGTTCCTACTGGCAGGTTGCGCATAGTATAATGCCCTGATGATGAGGTTTGTGTGCCCACGTTTGTTCCTTTGAGCATTATGGTGATAAATGGGAGGTGTTCGCCTGTCCTGGCGTCAGTTACGTGTCCTGAAATGCTTATGTCCGTTTTTGTCTGGGCATAGGAAAAGCCGCTCGCAGACACGACGAGCATAGCCGCTATTGCGGCGAAAATATATGTTCTGTTCATAGTATTTTTGTCGTTATTTAATAATCTTAGTAATGTCTTAGATGTCTATAATAACGACGCAGGAGGCGCCCTCAGTCCAAGGACGTGATGGAAGATTTTGTTGACGTATATCTCGGGCAGAATGTTTGAGATATATGTCTCTAGGGAGAGGACGGGGAACTCGAAATTTTCCTCTTCTCCGGCCTGGAAAATGTTGCTCGAAAGAAGCTGTATGATATGACATTGTGCGTCAGTGTGGCTGTGTGATTTGCCGCTCCAGGGATGGGAGTGTACAATCCTTCCCTCAGGACCCTCGTGTACGTGGGTGAAGAGGTTTGTTGATGCAAAAAAGAATACAAACAACGCCAGCAGCAGCGCGCTCCAATATTTGTCAAGTTTTCTCAATCGGCCGCAAATTTAGGAAAAATTATTACATTATAAATCTTCAAAGTCCATAGGATAGAGGGTAAATTCATCTACCTTTCCTATGATATATGTTTTTCCTACCTGTCGTGCTCCTTGAAGGATGAGGGGCTTGTGGTCGGGTCTATTTTTCCAGGCAACGAGTTGTTCTGTAATCTTCCTTTTCATCTTGTATCATATTCAACTTGATCCTTGACTATCTCATTTGAAGTATTCAGTGATTGCGAAGGATGAATTTCTCCACGACATGTGCTACGCCGTCTTCCT
>JBJEBN010000112.1:0-6349 GCA_051870095.1 Candidatus Cryptobacteroides sp.
GTCTGTGCTGCATCCTCTCATATTGACCTGACTTGATGAATGTTTCCAATTTCTTTGCTCTCTCCTCATCGTCGATGAGTTCCCAAATCGGGACCACATCAGTCGCATCCGTAAGGCCGAGATAAGTCCAGGTTTCCGGATCGGAAGCCAGTTTCGAACGCCAGGAATCGAACTTGTCCTTCATATCGTCTCCGATGCTTCCGGCGAGGGCTATGCCTTCCTCCTTGCCGCCTCCGAGGATTGTCATCTTGGATTCGATGCTCTCCCTATTTTCGTTGAAATGGTCATTGTAGGTCTCATCAACCGAGGCGGAAGCATCCACAATGCCGTTGTAGGCAAGTTTTGCAAATGCCGTCAGGTCGTATTCCTTCTTGATTTCGGTAGTGTTGATCTTGGTGCTCATCTTGATACGTCCACCGAGGGTAGCCTTTATGACTACGTGGGTGCCATACCTCTCGCAGAGTTTGTAGAAGCCTTCGTCCGTGCTTTCATACTTGCGGTGCTGGCCTTCAATGGCTCTTATGGCATCATCTGTGATGTAGCCGTCTTCAGCCCAAAAGCTCGGGTCCGCATTGATGGAGATTCGTTCGAGCTCGCAGTCAAGATAGGCCATTGCATAGTTGTTGGCCTCGTTGGAATAGTCCATCTGGTTGAATGTCGAATTGGCCTCCACTTCAAAGCCGCAGCCGCTCCAGTTGAAGTTCATTTTGGCTTCCAGTTGCTGTGTCAGTTCCCTGATTGTAGAGCCGGTGGCAAGTTTCTCTTCGACAGTGATCTTTGAGTCGGCTGCAACGGTGATCATATTATCTTCGCGAAGTTTTTCCTTCTTCATTATCGGCAGTCTTATGGCTGAAGGTGAAATGCCCTTGGTGATGTCAAATCCGTAGCCGACGGCGAAGGCAGCCTCGCCGATCCTTCCGTCAGTGAAATTGTCCTCATTGTCAACTCCTTTCTGGTAAAGCTGTACAGTGTAGTTTCTGGACGGGTCGTCAGGGAAGACCACTGTCATAAGTCCTGTCCTCGGCATAACTGAAAGGTTGTCAAGAATGCAGAGTTTCACGGTGGCGTCACCCTCTCCTTCGGAAGGCAGGGCGTAGGCGATTTCCATACCTTCGTCGTTGAAATCTATCTTCCAAGGTTTGTCGCTCTTTATTTCGAACGGAACAGTGTAGCCGTAACATTCGAGGCCGGATGAGACATTGCTGCTCTCCGGTATTGTCACGGACGGGTTGAATGTCTCCTTGCGGCAGGAGATGAGTCCTGCTACAAGAATAAGGGTGCACGTCAGCAGGTTGTGCGTCCTTCGGATTTTGTTGTTTTGGTTCATTGTTATATTATTATTTTAATTAATAGATTTCTCGACTTCGCCCTTCGGGCTTCGCTCGAAATGACAGTGTGGAGGCTTCGCTCGAGATGACGAAGTATTCACTCATAGTTTCAGTGAAGACATTGCCGTAAAGGGATTGGTTGTACATACTTGCGTGACTCCCGACGGTATGTGTGACAAGGTGATAATACAGATCCCTCAAGGTCACGTCAGGACTCTCCCCGATTTTCTCCTGGAACGCCCTCGTGAAACCGTTGCTGAGATAAATGTGCATCTGCTCGTCCCTCATGTCCGCCTTGCTCGTCTCCGAATTGTTCGCAGCAGTAATGAAGACCGTCCCCTTGTGTCCAAGACACATCTGGGCCACGGAACCGCTGTAGCACGCCTCGATGACGAACATCATCTTTCGGTATTTCCCATTCTTCTCCATAATATCCAATATTTCGTCCAGCTCCTTGCCCGACAGATATGTCCTGTCATAATCCAGTTCCCCGAAATCTCCGTGTCCGCTCCAGAACACCAGCACATTGTCATTCTCCGCAGATGTCAGGACCTCAGGGGTGGAAGCGGTCTCCCTCCCGGTGAATATGTTTCGCAAGTCACTGATACTCAGGTTGCTCATCTTGTAGTCAATCACCACGTCACTATACAGATTCTCCCCGTCAGGGGTCACCTTCACCACTCCGGGACAGAGGTTATTCTCGTTGTATGCGATGTCGTCCTCCGCTATCAGGATAATGTGCCCGTCATCATATCCCCAATCTTTGAGAAGCCGGTACATCGCCAACGCATCTGCCTGATGGCGGTAATTCTCCCATCCTTTGCTTGCAGCCACGATGACTGCATAATTTCCCTGTTTTGGAGGGTATGAAACGGCAACTTCCTCCTGCTCAAGGTCCTGGATTGCCTCCACCTGGGTAGTCCAGTTCTGGATGCTTGAGACGGTCTTGTCCGATCCGTCGGCAGTCAGATATTCCAAAGTCGCATATTCCCCATTGTGAAGCCTCCAGTGCCGGTATGTGGATGTGGTTGCGGCACAGTGATATTTTGAATCAAAGGTCAGGTCGCTCGACACCCCGGTGAGGTCAGGATATGACCCTCCCTCTATGCTGATGAGAACCAGCGTGACATCATCCGGGAACCATCCGAACGGTCTGGAATCCCTTCCGTCCACTACCTTTACGATATAATCTCCGAGGATGCTCCTGCGTACGGGTACTCCATATTTGTCAGTCGTGTCCTTGAAAAGCTCAGCTTTGTCTGCCACGAGTCCTGCAAGTGCATAATGCAGGATGTAGATGGCATCGAAAAGCTGCGGTTCTCCGCCCAAAGGTTCTTCGCCGAATTTCGCCCTGTAGCTTGCGTTGAATCCGGATTCCGGGTTCGGCGCAAGGTCGACTCCTTCGTAAGTGCCTGAAACCGATGCTGCTGCACGGTCCGATACGCAGATGTCGGTGCAGAAGATTTGGGTGAACCATCTGTAGACGGGGAATCTCTCTTCGAGCTCGGCAAGTTTCCTGTCGGCTTTGATGAAATCCTCATCCGAGGACGGGGCAAAGAATATATAAGGTATGCTCCTGCCGGATTCCGAAAGTTCAAAACAATCTTCGAATGCCTTCTCGACGGTCATTGAACCCTCAATCGTTGCCGTGTAGGCTGTATTGATATATTTTTCCGTAGCCAGGTAGCCGAACCATTGTCTGAATGAATCGGAATAGGAATCATTCCCCACAATAAGTGCGACCTCCCTGCTGGAATCATTGGATATCAGGTTGTTGAATCCGAAAAGTGACATCATGATCTCAGCCTGCATTATGTCGTTCTGAGTCATGCAGAAGACATAGTCCTGCTTGGCGAACACCCTCTGGAACTCGGCATTGGCAGTCTGCGGCAGGATGACGGGAATATGCTTGCCCTGGCAGGCGATTGCCGCTTTTGCAGCCTTGTCGGGATCGGACGGACCGATGATGGCGGCATATCCTTCATCCGAGCTGATTCTTTTGAGGATGTCATCAAGCGCAGGATCTTCTTCGTCGAGCCATTCCAAATTCAGAGTTATGCGTATATCAGTGATTTTCTGTGCATTGTCAAATATGTCCAGTGCCCATTGTGCAGTGCGGCTCCACCTTGCGGACATACCCTCGGGGCATACTACGGCAACCTTGAAGACATGATTTTCCTGCCCGTCCCCATCAAGACCGTTCCTTTTCGAGCAGGCGTTGAAGCAAATTATCAAGGCCATGATTGCCAATATCCTAGAATGCCTCATATTCATCCTCCTTCAAACATGCTTCCCGTTCGTAACCGTTCATTTTTTTCTGCCAAAAATCTCCTGTGGTATCCGTTCCGCCCCAGTACATGAACGCCCCCTTGGGATCCCACCATTTGCTGAAAACCATATGTACATATTCAGAATCCAATCCTTCCGATATATGTTCCGGCAGGCACTCACCACTCGACCAGACAGAAAGAATGTCATGAACAGCCGATCCGATGTCAATTGCTATCGAAAACGGGATATAATCGTTCTGGCCGCTGCAATCCCTGTCCATCCCTATGACCTGGGTGCGTGAAACTGCAAGATTGACCGAATTGTAGATTCCGAGGTTCGCCGTACCGGCAAGAGGAAGGATGGTGCAATATTCATTTTCATCAGAACAATTGGTCTCCGAAACGATGATGTCAGCTTCCCTGCGGGCATCGGACAAGCTGCAGAACCCTCTTTCATCCGGTGTGAGATATATTGTGGAAAGCGGGTTGTCAGAATACTCCATATAGCCGTCAGCGAATCCCTGAACAGCTTCCCGGGTCATGGCATCGTTGCTTTTTGCGGCAATGATCCATGCTGGATGTTCGCTGACCATCGCTCCGGCGAGGTAGCATATTCCATATCTTCTGAGTTCGAGGGTATGGATGTTGGAAGCCATGTCCAGATTATCAGATTCGAAGAGCAGGATGTCGCAGTTTTCCGGAGGCAGGGGATTGTCCTTCACGAGAGGGACGTAGTCATCGGAGGCGAGTACGATGAGTGCTTTGTCGTCCTGTGAATTCCTGAGCGCGTCCGAGATTCCCCGGTACCATATTTCCGCCTGGTCCATGCTTTTGCACAGAAGCATATGGAAAACATCGGAGGTTTCTACGGAAAATACAGACAGCCCCTCGATGACCATGTCGTAATAGCCGTTGTCTCCCGGTCCGTAATCAGGGACGATGGCGAAAACATACTTCTGACGCAGGTCCCTGTCATCAGGCTTGCGTGAGCATGACGACAATGTACAGCATAAACACAATGCAATGACATTCAGTAAAATATATGAAGACTTGCGCATTGTCTGCTACATTTCCTGCCTATAGTAATACTCCTTAGGAGTCACACCCTTCTCCTTCTTAAAATACCTGTTGAATGAAGACAGGGAGTTGAATCCGCTTTGGCTGGCGACATCAGTCATGTTGACCCTGCCTTCATCGTACATGCGGTTTATCAGCTCGCAGGCGTAGGATACCCTGTATTTGTTCACATATTCATAGAACGACATTCCGAGATTGTGATTCAGGTAAAGGGATAGATATTTCATATTTGACCCGATTGCTGAAGAAACGTCGCGCAGTGACAGTTCAGGATTGAGATACAGTTTGTCCTGTTCCATTGCCTTAGTGAGTTTTTTGCCGATCAATTCATCTTTCATAGTATTATCTTCCTGATCTGTAGCTAGTTCATTATTGTCTTCATTTGATATGCTTTCAGGGGATGCACCATTGTCAGGTTCGAGGGACAGCCTCACGACAATATGCTTCCTGGCAATAAGAAAGAGCAGCGTGAGCGCAAGCATGCTGCCCAGATTGTAGATTGCTTCGCTGAGCCATATCGTGTGATGGAACAATATGGGGTATGCGATTACGAATACAAAATACAAGATACTGTAACCTACCACCCATCTTACATCTTTGTGTTCAATATTGGAATAGTTGTCTGACAGTATTCTGTTGTATCTGGATGCTGATATGAAAACGAAAACTATAGTGGTGATTGCCATGAGAAAGGAAAAGGCATAGCCGATACCGAGAATGATGTCATTGGGGAAAATCAGATACGCCGCAAGTATTGTGAACTGTAATGACATGGCAACGGCAATCTGCAGGTTCGTCGGTTTTCCCGGCCTTGTGGCTTCAATGAAAAATGAGCATATGAGCGGGAAAAATGTAAGATCGAAGAGGTTTACGGCATTGTCAAGAAACTCGCTGTTCTTGATGCTTTCGAACATGAAAACGGAATCTTTCAGGTGGGACAGAGCCAGCCATAGTGTCGAAATGAACAGCAGCCGCATCATCCGGCTCTGTTTTCTTGCTGGGTAGAGCAGAAAGCACCAGATTATGCAGAAGATAGTGATTCCTCCTCTTATTTCGTGGGCAAATGCTTCGATTGTCATCATATCCTGTTCGTTTTGGTCACGGCAAAATTACCGAAAAGACCATAACGGCAAAAAGACGGACCGGATTTTCTTCGTTCCGCCAAATCAGAATTTCACTCAGAAACAAGAAATATTTTTATTGACCATTTTTCCCTTACGCATTCCTATTCTCTGGACTTACATGAAATCCAAATATTTTATGTATGTTTGCCGTGGCAAATATTTGTGATTATGGAACAGATACGGCAGATACCTTACGGAGTGTCAGATTTCAGGTCGGTCATAGAGCAGAACTTGTACTATGTTGACAAGTCCATGTATATCGAGGCAATTGAAAATCAGCCCAGAACCTTGATATTCGTTCGTCCCCGCAGGTTCGGCAAGAGCCTGTTCATCAATATGATGCGTCTTTATTATGACAAGAATGCCGCAGGGGATTTTGATCGTCTGTTCGGGGATTTGTATATCGGGCAGCATCCGACGCCTAACCGTAACCGCTATCAGGTTCTGTATCTTGATTTCTCCCGTATTGGCGTCGACTTGAATACTTTGAAGGAAGATTTCAACTCATATTGCAACATTCAGTTGAACAGTTTTATGGATGCATACCGTC
>JBJEBN010000113.1:0-29584 GCA_051870095.1 Candidatus Cryptobacteroides sp.
TTCCCGAGCCGACAATCGAGCGTTTTGAGACCAAAGGCAAGATTTCTCTTGAATCTTTCCTCAAACTGGTTGTCGAATTCGGCTGGTTCGACGAGATGAGCACGATCATGGGCAAGTCGAAGTTCTCTACCGGCGAAGAACTCGAGACTATCAACAAGAACCGGAACAGGCAGAAAGGACGATGAAGGATATACTGAAGATAATTGTCACTCTGGGCGGCAGGACCGTCGGCACAGTACAGATGACGCCGGAAAGGGACCGAAGCGTATTCGAATACGAAAAGGATTGGATCTCCGACGGTTTCTCAATATCTCCGCTTGAGCTTCCCTTGCAGACAGGAATCTTCTTCTCGAAGGAGAACAGTTTCAACGGCGGCTTCGCTGCCTTCGAAGACAGTCTTCCGGACGGATACGGGCTGTACCTGTTGGACAGGATGCTGCGCCGCGAAGGCAGTTCACTTGCCGTACTTTCCCCTCTGCAGAGGCTTTCACTTGTCGGGAGTTCTGGGATGGGTGCACTGTGCTATAAACCCGAGGCAAAGGCCCCTGCGACACCAGCAATCACCGAAGAAGAATTAGATAACCTGCAACGCAAGGTCCTTGATGTACTGTCAGAAAAGAGCGATGCCGACGCATCATTATTGTACTATAACAGCAACAATTCCGGTGGAGCAGATGTTCCGCAGAATGGTGTTCAACGTAGTCTGCCAGAACAGGGATGATCACGCCAAAAACTTCAGTTTCCTCTGCGAAGAAGGCAAATGGTCGCTTGCACCTGCTTACGACATCACCTACTCCCCCGCCGGCACCCGTGGCGAGCATTCGACATCCGCGAACTATGCCGGCAACCCTTCACGCGAAGATATGATAGCAGCCGGCACCGGAATACGCATTCCGAGAAAAAGGTGCATCGCCATCATTGACGAAGTCATTGCTGTCTGCGATAATGAACTGGACAAGGCTTTGCTGAACATTCCTTAGTGATTCGGGAGTCATTGATTTCCAGGTGAAAAGATAGGGACGCTATGCCCAGGCGTCGAAGCGGCCGTCGTCATCTGGGAGGTCGTTGCCGTCATCATCGAAAACAGGATCGTAATAGCGCTCGATTTCGGTGGCATAATCATCCAGACGACCTTCGGTATGGGCTATCACTGTCTGGTTTAGCAAATGGCGTGAACCGAGACGGGTGCCTTTGAGGGCGAGCATGTCACGGAATGTCAAATCTACATCCTTGTCATGGTAATAAACCATGTCATAGAGCTTCTCATATCCGCTGCAGCTGTCCCAATGTGCTGCTTTTGAATACCATAGCCAGGCTTTTTCATTGTCCTCAGCCTGAAGAAGCCATCCATTATAATGGATATCCCCTATCAGCTCAGCTGCCATCCTTGAGCCATGATTGAAACACTCCTTCAGTTCATCAATGAGTTTTGCCGCAGTTTCTTCAGTCTGTTTATCTTTTTCAAGATTATCGAAATCAAGAACCGACTGCCAGGCCAGCAGCGTACGGCTGTCAATGTCATTGTGACCTGCGCCTTCACGCAATGTCGAAAAATATGACTCGGGGGCAGTAAGATTGCCATCGGAATCCGGCTTTCCAATCATCCTTGCCAGATCAACCCATGCAGGCAGAACCCCGTTGCGGGCAGCATGGTCAAAAAAGCAGCATGCCTGATCAGCTTCTCCCGATTCGTCCAATGCCAACGCCTTGAAATAGAGCCACAGACCGGAAGAATATTTCTGATTGACATCACTGTCAATCAGTTCATTGGCTTTGCGAAGAGCGACCTTCGGATTCTTTGTTCTTATTACCGTGCCGTAGACAAGATGTCTCAGTTGCAAAACAGCAGCATATTCACTCCCCTGCTCCAGGGCTTCGGCAAGCATCTTGTCCGCCTTTTCATGGTCAACCTGCCCCATGTCCCCATACCTCCAGGCCTCAGCAAGAGCCGCCATGGCATCCGGCAGACCTTGGTCAAGAGCCTTCTTGAAGCAATCGATGGAGATATCCGCAGAATCATCCTCAGGCTTCACAACGACATGAAACCGCCCATAGCCGAACCGGGCATATTGATTTCCTGTTTCAGCAGCCAACCTGACCTTCTCAATAGACGTATTTGATAGTTGGAAGATATTGTCCCTCAAATAGAAAACCCGAAGGAAAAAGATGCTTGCCGCTTCCGTCATCTGACATGGCGACTCAAGAGCCATTGTCACGATTTCGTCATATCTTCCATCCTTCAACAGTGAACAATAGTCTGGTTCGTCTGTTTCACCATGGTATCGGCTGCCGTCGGGCATTTCCAGCCAGTCTTCTGTGCGTAGTATCATGACATTGAATATGATATGGTTTCTGATCTGCCAATATACATATTTTTGATGAAAGATGGCAATATCGTCCTTCAGCCAGTGTATTCACCTGACGACCAAAGATTCACACAAATACGTCATTCAGATCCAAATGGTTCATGGGTTGCAGACTGGACAAATTGCAATAATAACGGCACATGGGGTGGAAACGACCGTCGTTCCAAAGGAATCGCTGTTAATGTGCCGGCGGTACCATTCCTGCATTCCTTATGTACAAAGGCAAGGTATTTGGCCCGGAGATTCATGCTTCATGTGGCGCTTTGCATATTCGATGCGCAAGTTAATTCCAACATCTTGATTGCAAGCCGTGAATAAAGTCAAGAAATTTGTACATTTGCACCATGGAAGATAAAGTGACAGAAATAATATTCGTATGCCACGGGAACATTTGCAGATCTCCCATGGCTGAGTTCGTTTTCAAGCAGCTGGCAAAGGAGCGTGGACGGGAAAATGATTTCAAGGTCAGTTCAGCCGCAGTATCATACGAGGAAGAAGGCAACGGACTTTACCCTTATGCCGCAGATACACTCCGAAGGCACGACATCCCGTTCGGAAGGCACAAAGCTCACAGGATAACAAGGCAGGAATATGACAATGCCGACATCGTGGTCGTGATGGATTCCTCGAACCTGCGCCTGATTGAAAGGATTACCGGCAGCATTGACAAAGTCCACAAGTTGCTGGAATATGCCTCAGACGTTTCAGATGTTGCAGATCCTTGGTACACAGGCAATTTCGAGCAGGCTTATTCTGATATTCTCCGCGGTTGCCGTGCCCTGCTTGATTCCTTCTAATCGGATAAGAATGCCATGGCAGTATGGATGCCAAGACGTCTAATATGAAATTAACAAATAATTGAAATACAACTATTTATGGTAAAACATATAATTTTGTGGACTCTCAGGAGCGAGCTGTCCGAAGCAGAAAAAGCTGTCGTGAAAGCCGGAATAAAAGAAGGACTCGAAGGTCTTCTCGGGAAAGTACCCGGGCTGCTGTATGTCAAAGTCCAGACTGAAGGCAGGCTTGCATCATCCAATGCCGACGTTATGCTCGACTGTACATTGGAATCAGAAGAGGCTTTGAAGGCCTATGCCGTGCACCCTGCCCATGTGGAGGTCGCAGACACAAAAGTGCGCCCTTACACATCTGTCCGCAGCTGTCTTGATTTCGAAATCTGACCCGAACGCTCCCCTATCGTCTGTCTTTACCGGCATATTGGTTGATGTGCCGGTAACATTTATCATGTAAGTGACTGCTTCCTGAAGGATGTAATCTTTTCAGGATTTTCTTCCTGTAGCATACATATATGTTCTTCAGGATTTCTACGCAGCTGAGTCCCGAAACCGAATACAGATGGCGTCGAAGGCCTGGAACAGCGTCGATCCAGTTCCTGACAAAGTCATTTTCCGGCTGCCGGATCAGGCATATGGCAGTGCCTGATTCATCGAAATTCATGGAATTCCCCTCCTCCGATGACATGACATAAATAATCTGGTTGTCAGGATTGAAAGACTTGAGGAAACTCAGAATCCGTGACTTGTTGTTTCTTATATATGCCTCATCTTCAGGGGTCTTGCAATAGCGGATGAAGAGAGTGGGCTGTCTGATATCGTCATAGAATCTCTTTATCCTACGGTCGTATTTTTTCTGCTGGACAGGAATCTGGCTTTCCAACGGTTCAAATGCATTGAAATCGTGATAGAAATGGGCATTGATCTTATCATTGAAATATACATTGGGATTGTTTTCCTGATACATGGAAGGATAATCCAGGAAATCCTTGAAATTATTTTCAATCAACTGCAGTATTGTTTCCAATTCATCGGCGATAAGCCAGTCAAACGGATATGAGGCAGGGCGCAATCCTCTCTTTTCCAGCTCCATGGCAACACTGCAGAAAGACCCTAGCGAAATTATATGATTGTATTTCATCAGAATTCAATTAATGTAAGACACTCCATCGCATATGCTATGGAAAGCATAATTTCTACAAATGTATATAATATCATCGAATTGCCCAAAAGAAAGGCCACTATGCGAAAATTCAGTTCGCAGCCTGAACATATTAAGGTTTACACATTCACTGAAACGGTTTACATCGGAAACATAAAAAAAACAGGCCGACTCAAAGCCTTGATGTTGTGAGGGGCTTTTGTCGGCCTGATTGATGATGAGTCCGGTTGAGGGACTATTCTGCAGAGAACTGGTCCTTGCCTACACTGCAGAGCGGGCAGAGGAAATCTTCAGGAACTTCTTCCCATGGTGTTCCGGGAGCGATTCCACCTTCAGGATAACCTGCTTCTGGGTCGTACTCCCATCCGCATACGTCACAAATGTATTTTCCCATAACTATATCAATTTATTTGTTAAACATTAATGTACTGAGCTGAAATATTTGAGGAACTGTGTCCTCATCAGTCTGTCGGCATTCTCAGGATCGGAAGCGTTCATCTTGCCCTTGAAGTCTGCAATCGAACCATATGCTTTCCCTTTCATCCATGTTGAGAGTCCTTCGTTGGCTTCTGCAATCCAACCTGCTCCATTCTTTATTATGGCACTTGCCACTTCGACAGCCGATGCTCCGCAAAGAATGGATTTAGCCAGACCTTCCCAGCCTTGAACACCTCCTGAGACTGCGACATCCAGACCAGGCAATGAAGCAGAAACTATGCCAGCCCATCTGATATTTGAAGAAAGGTCGGATGAGCCCGTGAAAGGATCACCAGTCGTGAAGGCAAGTTTCTCCACATCAATGTCTGTCGGATAGAATCTGTTGAACAGGACAACGGCCTTTGCACCATGAGCCTGGAGAGTATCGGAAAGAGCAACAGGATTTGAAAGATTCGAACCTAGTTTCACTATTACAGGAATCTTCACCATTGAGCAGACGTGGCTCACGATGGAAACATGGAGATTCTCGAAATCACCAGGCTTTGCATTCTTGGATGTGCAGAGTGACATCACGTTGAGTTCCAATGCATCTGCTCCGGCTTCTTCGATTGTCTTTGCAAACTCTTCCCATTTTCCGTCAGTATTGCAGGCGATTGATGCTATGACAGGTATTGAAACCCTCTGCCTTGCGTCATTGATCAGTTTCACGTAGTCTTCGAGAGCCTTCGCGCCTACATAGGCACTGATATAATCATAGGCTTCCGGATGTTCGTCGGTAGCCGTTGCAGCGATTTCCCTCTCGATACTTTCCTGGAAAAGCGATTTGAGCACTACGGCGCCGGCACCTGCCTTTTCAAATTCAACGATTTTTTCAATTGATGCAGTCTGACTATTGCTGCCAACGATGACCGGGGATTTGAGTTCCAATCCGGCAAATGTAGTTTTTAACATAATTATATAGCTTTTATTCATTTTTCTATAGTCCTACAAATATACATATTCCGATATTTGATTCAAATATTTTCAAGAATTAAAGTTTCACAATCGGAACTATCGGGTGGACATTTGGAATAATTTTTCGCCCTGTTCACTACCCTGCCCTGTTTGCGGAATCGGATTATTGTCCTACCTTTGCTGGCCGGGAAGCATGGCTGCAGTGTCTTCTTTCCAATGCAAAAATTACGGAATTTATGATTGAGAAAAGCTTATTGAAGGAAGGGTTCCTGGCCGGGGCCATGATAGGAATTGCGGGATTCGCATATCTTGCCGTGGGAGGGTTCTACGGGGCTCTTCTGTTCAGCTTCGGCCTTGTCAGCATCTATCTCTACAAATTGAAGCTCTTTACCGGCACAGCAGGGAATGTAAGTCTGAACCCGGAAGGATTCCTGTTCCTGCTCTGTGTCCTTCTGCTGAACTTCGCCGGTGCCGGGGTCATTTCGTTATTTGCAAGGGTCTCTCCTTTGGAAATACAGGAAAAGGCTGTCGCGGTGGTCAATCAGAGGCTGATGACGGGGTGGTGGAAATGCGGGATGCTGGCAATACTCTGCGGGCTGATTGTAGATGAAGCCGTCCATGCTTGGAAATCGCAGCAGAATATTCTTCCTACCATTCTCGGAGTGTGCGTCTTCGTCCTTTGCGGATTCTGCCACTGCATAGCCGATGCCTTCTACATTTCCCTTGTGCCTGTGGACATGCTCAAGGCAGATTTCGGCCGGATAGCAGGAGTCTATCTTTCGGTCGTGGCAGGTAATTTCATAGGCTGCAATGTGAGGAGATTCTTCAGGCTTTGATTCAGACGATTATGAAACCGAACATGAAAATCTTTGATATATTTTCGCCCAAGGGCGATATCAAATGATTTTCATCGTGAGAGTGAGCGATAGCGAACGGCTATCATACTCTCACAAAATTTTTATAAATGTAAAAATTTTTGATAGTATGAAAAGGATAGAAGTTACGGCAGCGGTCATCAGGCGCGGTGACGAGATATTCGCCACACAGAGAGGCTATGGACAGTTCAAGGACTGGTGGGAGTTCCCGGGAGGGAAATTCCAATATGAAATAAGAAGGGCATAAATGAAATATCCCATTCCACGAATTAAGCATTAAACACCTAATATACAATCCATTATAGCCATAAACCCGAAAAACCAATTTTCCGCAATTTTTCGTTAGGTTTCAATTAGGGGGACAAATTAATTAGTTTTTGTCCCCCATATTCTGTATCTTTGCATTGTTAACTTTTACAGATTATGGCTTCAGTTTCACTATCGCTTTCGAGCAAAATCAACAAGGAAAACGGCAAGTCCGAAGTCCTTCTTCGCTACCGCAACACCCGCGAAGTAGCCCTCCGTGCGAAAACTCACGTTTTCATTCTTCCCAAGTATTTCAAGGATGGTGAGATCATCATCAAAGCCCGCGTACTCAACAACGAAGTCCGCGACGCAAACCTTGCCAAGACAGAAGTCGAGCGCATAGTCCGTCACCTCATTGACAAAGGAAACGCAACCCCGATAGAATCCTTCTACCGGGAATGGGCGCAAGAACAGATTGACCGGCTACTCTATCCAGAACTCTACGAGACAAAACCTAAGGAAGCGCCAGGTTTCTTTGACCTCTTCGAATCATTCCTTCAGCTGCACAAAATGTCAAACAATCGCAGGAAGACCTACCGGGTATTCTTCCGTGTCTTTATGCGCTTCGAACTTTATAACAAAGAGACTCTGAACCTAGACACTGCAACACCTGAGACAATCGCACGTTTGGAGGACTTCTTTCGGAACGAATACAAACTCTTTGAAGAAGCCGAAGTCAATGGCAGAAAGACTATGGTGCCAATTGAGAGCTACAAGAACATCTATGAGTCTATAGAACACGGCAAATATCCCAAACAGAGAGGTGAGAACACGATTATAAGTGCTCTCAAGGAGCTTCGCGCATTTTGGCACTGGTGCAATGATATGGGCTACACAAGCAATGATCCATTCAAAAAGTACAATATCAAAGAACAGATCTATGGCACACCAATCTATCTGACCATTGCCGAGCGCGACAGACTCTACGCAGCCGATATTCCCGAGGAACACGACCTCCGCACACTACGAGACATCTTCATCCTTCAGTGCAACATCGGCTGCCGAATCGGAGACCTCTATAGCTTCACCACCGACAACCTCATTAAATCAGACAAAGGAACGGCAATCCAGTACATACCGGGCAAAACCAAGGATGAGAAACCACGCGTAGTCAAGGTATATCTCACCAAGACCGCACTCGAGATTCTGGAACGCAACAAAGGTCGCCGTTTGAACTATCTGATGCCCTACTATGACAAGAACAAGCTAAATCGCGGGATTCGCAAGGTACTTGAACTTGCTGGGATAGACCGTACAGTCACAGTAATCAACCCATCCACAGGAAAAAGCGAACAACACCCAATCTATGAAGTCGCATCATCCCATATGGCACGAAGGACCTTCATAGGCAACCTCTACAAAAAAGTCAAAGACCCCTGCCTAGTAGGCAAACTATCAGGCCATTCAGAACACTCAAGAGCCTTCACACGCTATCGTGACATCGACGATGATATGGTACGCGAAATGACAGACCTTCTGGAGTAAGCAAGTCCATTAATAGACAACATCTTACAAGGCTGCAACAACAAAAGTTGCGGCCTTTTTCATCAAAATACCTATAGCACTTCTCACAGATATTTTGTAAATTCACCACCCTTTTTCCCCATTTTTTATGACAAACAACACTCAACCACTCCAGCTCTGGGTCCTCACCCAGAAACTCCTGGCACTCTTCCGTGCTTTGGAGGACAATGCTGGCATCATTGAGAGCCTGTCACAAGATATGGATGAATTCTCACGCGAGATACTTGCCTTTGACATCACGGAAGAAGTCCTCTCGCCCACCAGCCCCTGGAATGACCCGCACGACACATACGGACGCGAAGGCGCACCAATCGCAAACATAGAGACACTCCTAGAACTTCGGGACCACATCATCTCCAACGGCGACCTACACACGGCCGCCGATATTGTCGAATCCACACCGCGAATACCAATAACCATCGACTTCCTCAAATCTCCGGACATCATAAGCGAAAACAAGGAGAAAACCATCGACTATCTCCAGTTCATCCAAACATTGATCAGCGAACTTGACCACTGGATACAAATCTGGTGTGTGCACCACGAAACCACATTCACCAGTATCCTCGAACGCAGAGGAGAATCACCATACGTCATTCTACGCAGCAACTGCTCAGCTATGCCAACAATGACCGACATCACCGAACACCCGGAAAATCAGGACAACTTCTCACAATACATCAAACCCCACGTCACAACTGCACGAACAGTCAAACTATACGTCCATATCAAACAACTCTCTACAGACAAGAAAGACAACTATATCTCCGACATCGCAGCCTTCATTGCAGTCCTCTATGACGAGGGCGTACTTGCTCGTAACTACAAGGAAACACTAACATACGTTTTCAAGATTTTCGGCATCGATGAAGACCCATCGAAACACAAACCTGCCCAGTATCGACGCACCTCAATCAAGGGAACTCACAACGCATCATACCTAGCAGCCATTGAAAAGCTAAAGTCACTTTGATTTCATAGGGACAGGTTACACATCCTGTATAAATCCCTGTCACTCAAACATATAGCAAATCACCTAAAATCCACGTCATCTCACCTTGTAACGTGAAACAAGTGATACATCTTATTGCCAAACTATTCAAAAAATAATCTCACCTTTGTACTCGGAAGGAGGCTTGATAAACGGCTTTCTCTTCTTCCTGGCATCAACGAAACGCATACCGTTTAATGCGCGGAAAGGTGCATCACTTCATAGTACAAACCCATAAAATGAACATTACATTGCTCGAGGCAGCCAAACAATGCCCCGAAATGACCGTCTCTATCAAATTGGGAGAGTTCGTAGAAGCCGCCCGCACAATCGTCGCCGAAACAATCCAGGCAGAAGCCGCTGCCGCACCAAAAGACGATGAAGTCTATCTCAGCCGCAACGAAGTAATGGAAATCTTCGGAGTAAGCAGCACCACACTCTGGCGTTGGAGCCGAAACTACCTCGTGCCAGAGAAGATAGGCAACAGCGTGCGTTATCGTATGTCAGACATACAAAAGAGGATGGAGGAATCAAAGCATGTCAACGACTAATCCAGACTCAACCCTCACTGCACTCACCGCGGAGCTGGCGCAAGCCACTCCGCCAGAGGGCGTGATTCACATCGGCATCCTTGCCATCAAAACCGCCAACCGCACAATCATAGATGCGGCAACACGTCCAAACCCGCGAGACCTCTACCTCTCACTCTGGTATGAAGGCGAGGTATGCTGCCTGTTCGCCGACTCCAACATCGGCAAATCCATCTTCGCCGTCCAGATGGCTGAAGAGATTGCCCGCACGGCCAAGGTACTCTACCTTGACTGCGAGCTCTCTGACAAGCAATTCCAGCTGCGCTACTGCGACAAAACCACCGGAGCCAGGCACATCTTCCCAGAAAACCTCCTCCGTGCAGAAATACGTCCGGAGGCCATCGACCCAAAAACATACGAAGAGTCAATCATCCGCGACATCGAAACCGCTGCCCTCAATTTCGGCGCAAGCATCATCATTGTCGACAACCTCACATACCTCTGCAACAGCTCCGAGAAAGGCGATGTCGCAGGCCTGTTCATGATGAAACTCCTGGACCTCAAGAAGCGACACAATATGTCCATCCTCATCATCGCCCACACACCAAAGCGCAATATGGCAAATCCGATCACCCAGAACGACCTTGCCGGCTCAAAGAAGCTCTACAACTTCTTCGATTCCGTCATCGCCATCGGTCAGAGCGCCAAGGACCAAAGCATCAAGTATGTCAAGCAGGTAAAAGTCCGTGCTGGCGAATACCGCTACGGATCAGACAACGTCATCTCGTGTGAAATTGTATCAGACGGCGGCTATGTCCACTTTGCAATGAACGGGTTCGCAGCGGAACGCGACCACCTCAGACAGCCAGAAGACGGTGAAGTCAAACAGGAAGAAATCAACATAGTCGAGCTTCACCGGGCAGGAAAATCCGTCCGTGAAATCGCCGCAGAACTAGGCCTCTCCAAATCCAAGGTCGGTCGCATCCTGCAGAAGGTACAGCAGGCACTCAGCACAGCCGAAGAAAGCACAGAAGACCAAGAGGAGGAATAAGCAATGCCAGAGCACACTTACTCACTGCAGAAATATAGCGGACTCAAAAGCCGCCATACCTGCCCAGGGTGTGGCAAGAAACACTGCTTCACCCTCTATGTCGACGAAAACGGCGACATACTCGACGCCTCTGTTGGACGCTGCGACCACGAATCAGCCTGCGGCTACCACTACACGCCCAAAGAATTCTTCCACGACAATCCAGACTTATCTGCCGGTTCAGGAGACTTCTTTATGCGAACCCCTATCAAGATCAAACCAACATTACCACCAAAGAAACCGCTATGCACAATCCCTATACATTACGTAGATCAATCTGTCCGTCCTGCTACCGACAGCACCTTCACAACCTTCCTCAGTACCCTCTTCCCACGAGAAACAATCACCTCCCTCGTAGAGGAATACCGACTCGGCACCACACGCGACCGTTCAGTCATCTACTTCCAGATAGACATCAAAGGACGATGCCGCACCGGCAAGGTGATGAAATACAACCCGCAGACAGGCCATCGCATCAAAGACGAAAAAACAGCAGGCAGGATAGACTGGATACATTCGATGATGAAGCGCAGCGGCACTCTCGCCAAAGACTGGGAACTCACTCAATGTCTCTTTGGCGAACATCTACTTCCAAAATATCCAGGTAGAAATGTCGCCCTTGTAGAAAGCGAGAAAACAGCAGTCATATGCTCAGCCCTGATGCCGGACTACATCTGGCTCGCCACCGGCGGCAAATCACAACTCGGAGACAAACTCAAAGTCCTCAAAGGCCGCACAGTCACGGCCTTCCCCGACATAGACGGCTACGAACACTGGCGCAAAAAACTCGCAGAGGTCAAAGATATTGACATTCGAATTTCTGATTTATTGGAAGAAAGAGCCATGCCAGAGCAGCGTGAAGCCCACATCGACATAGCCGACCTTCTGATCTCGGAACTGGCATCAGGACACTGTCCCACCCTAGGACACCAACTGTCCCACACAAAGGTTATGTCCACCCTCTGGACAACCCCGCTTTCCGCCAGATTATCGAGTATCTGTCACCCGCGAGTTTCGGCCCTGTAGCTATGCTGATGGACGAATTGGGCCTTGTACCGATAGCAGTCCATCCACCGGGTTCGAGTCCTGTCCCACAGGATGAATAACGGAACTGTCCCACTTGTCCCCACCGTCCCTTGGCTCTTTGAGCCGGGACACGGGACAAAGACTATCGCAGGAATGGAAGAAGTATCAGATCGGCAGGCAACCAGTTCACAGACTCCAACTCATCAGGAGAAAGCCATTTTGCGGCCTCGTGCTCTTTGAGTTCCAGATTGCCAGACAAAATGCTGCACCAGTAGCAGTGCATAGTAAGGTGAAAAGAAGGATAGTCATAATCTACAGTGGTGATGAAACTGTCCACGTTGATTTCGGTGTCAAGTTCCTCCCTAATCTCGCGCCTGAGCGCCTGCTCCAAGGTTTCACCCGGTTCAGCCTTACCCCCTGGGAGCTCCCACCAGTCCTTGAATTCGCCGTACCCCCTCTGGGTGACGAATATCTCTCCTCTGGAATTGCGGATGACCGCTGTTACTACTGTGATAGTTTTCATAATGGCCGCAAAGATAAGCAATCCAACTGAACAAGAAAAGAATATAACAATATGAACACACAGATATCAAAAATTACCACCCTGTTCCTCAATTTCCCGAAGATGCTCCGCGTCTGGAACGCCACCGAGTTCGTCTTCCTCTCTGACGATTGCGTCGGCTTCAAAGTCAGCACACCAACCTACAAAGGAACCGTAATCATCACATGGCAGGACAACGCCTTCTACTCAGTCAACTTCCAGGATATGGAACTCAAGATTCTGGGTAAGCATCCGATTAAAGACAACTTGTATTTTTGATTCCAAGTTGGAGGCAACTTGTTCATGTTGGCCAAAGTTGGGTCAAGTTGATTCTACTTGGTTTGTTTTGCCCACTTGTCTGGCAGGAGTTCCCAGAGGGCTTCGCGATTGTTCTCGTTCCCGGGAATGCGGAGCAGGACATCCTCCATCCATTCACGTGGATTAACGTCCAGGGCCTTGCAACTGTCCACTAGGGAGTAGACGATTGCTGCACGCACCGCAGCATCGTGGTTCCCGCAGAACAGGTAGTTCTTCCTTCCCAGGGCCAGAGGCCTGATAGCATTCTCCACAAGGTTGTTGTCAATGCAGAAGCGCCCGTCATTCACATAGCGGCTCAGGCGTGGCAGAAGAGGGAGCGTATAACTGATGGCTTTCCCGATGCGACTGTTCCGTGAAGTCGTGGTCACAGTCTCGTACATCCACTTCTCGAACTGGAGGATAACAGGATAGGATTCCTTCTGACGCTTCTCTTTCAATGCATCTCCGGAGATACCGGCTTCCTTTGCATCGTTCTCAATGTGATAGAGTTTGTTGATATATGCCAACGCCTCGCTCGCTGTCCGTTTATCCTCGTCCAATGCATCAGACCACTTCCGGCGCGCATGCGCCCAGCAACCAATCACCTGGATATGGGGATCACTCTCGAATTGGTCATATGCGCCGTAGCCATCCGTCTGGATTGTGCCACGATAACCACGGAGAAGTTTGCGGGCCGTCTCGTGGGAGCGTGAGCCCATGTCGTAATAGAACACGGCCAGGTTGCATTCAACGGCACGCACACACCAAATATAACCCTTCACCGCACGGTGTTTCTCATTGTCTATCACCGGCAATGTACTCTCATCCACTTGTATGTAGTCTCTTGACAACACTTCCCGATCCAAGATGTCGTACAGCAGCTTCAGTTTCTCACACGTCGCTGCGTACCAGTCGTTCATCGTGGAGTCGCTTATCTTCACGCCCAGTTCCTTGTACTTCTGTATCACCCGGTAGAACGGCATGTGATAGAAGAACTTTTGAAGGATAATGTCAGTGAGCAGACTCTCGGAAGCCATGCACTTAGGCAATGGCATTACTGGGAGCGGGGCCATTTCGAAGGCTTTTCGCTCTGGTTCCTTTATCTGGAGATTCGATTTCAGAACCAACTTGTGACGGATGATGCGGCGCACATATATCTGCGCAGGCACCAACACCAGTGTGTCCGTTACCTCCGGGTCCAGTTCAGTATAGTCTTCGCGGTTTTCAACTTCAGGATATATGTGCTCTTCACGTACTTCCAGATTGGCCGTATCGATGGACTTGCGAGGCTTGCGCTCAAAGCTTCTGACCTGGATAAGCTTTGCGGTGTCTTCCTCGTCCTTCCGCACCGCCGCTTCCAGTTCCGCACGCTCTCCTTCGGTAAGAGGATCGTCGAACAAGGTAGGCTCGCTCAGCACTGCCGGATCAAGCGGGAGGTTCTTCTCACTCATCTTTCCGAACATCTTCTTCCGCAGCCAATAAAGCTGTTCCTCCAGACCGGCGACCTTACTCTTGAGTCGCTCAATCTCCGCCGCCTGCGCTGCTATGATTTCCTGTTCGGATGCCATCTTTTTCGCTTATCTTCAACAAGATAAAGATACGAATAATCAGCGATATATGCAAGCTAAATGGCGTTTTCTTTAGATTATTTGTCAGTTTTTCCAAAGATTATTGAGCCCCTCCAAACGAGCCTGTCGGCTGTCGGGATTCGACATGATTCCTTCAACCATCTTCAGCAGATCTTCCCATTTTATACTGCTCGTCACCACGTCTTTGGAACCGGGGATGGGCATCCCGAAGGTCCCCCTGTCAAGCATCTTTGCGTAGATGACCATTCCACCAGTCTCATAGTGAAGCAACTTGATTCTGTTCCTGCGCTTGTTCACGAAGATGTATACGTCTCCATTTATCGGATCTCCGCCTATCTTGTTCCGCACAAGACCGCACAGCGTATGAAAACTCTTTCGCATATCTGTTGGCTCGCTGTAGAGCCAATAGCGCATTTCCCGACCCAGACTAAACATGGGTGGATGATGCTATAATGATTTCCTTCAACTCACGACCGCTCAGATTGCCGCTTATTCGCATCATTGTTCCGGTTGGTGTCCTGAGTTCGATGTTCACCGCAACGGTTTCCTGTGCAGACTCTTTCTGCTTGCTGCTGCGGGATCGTGAAGGCTTGATTGGGTTGGGAAGGAATGACCCTCCCGGTATCAGCTGAAGGAACTCGCCCGCATTATCACCTTCTTCTTTCGGGGCGTACTTACGCTTGGCGTCATAGAAGTTCCATGGGCTAATCCCCAGTTCCGACAGGCGCTGTTTGTAACTGATCTTGTTCTCGTCGCAGTAGGCAATCACCTGGGCGACCTCTTCCTTTGTCATCATGGCTTTTAGTATTTGATGCAAAGGTAGCTACTCCCCTGCAGCCTAGATAGACGTCCTTAATCGGATGCTTACGATTCTGGGAATCTCCAATGCTGAGAAGGTGCTGGATGCAGTGAAGGACTATGTTGAGAACGGAGAGGTGTGGGTGTAGATGCCTTTTGAACTCAATTCTAGGACACATGAAGAAAACAACCTGGCCGTCGTTCCCTCGGCGGCCTTTTTCAATCTCTACCAGCCACATTCATGCCCATACTGCTTGATTTCTATAGATATTTGCCCAATGTGGGACATAAATAGCATTCGGTACGGTCGCACGAACTCATAGAAGCCGTATGGCATATTGAGCAGACTTAACAGCAATATAGCTGCCAATGCTCCATAGATAAATACTGTCTGATCTCTTTTCGTCATCTTTACTCCAAATCGCCACCAAACAATTTCTCTAATGCACTTCCAAGGGCATCAAGAGACTTCTCCATCTTCTCCTCGTCGAAAAGATTTTCAATCGCTGATTCTATTCCATCGGCATTCTCATCCAGTCCGGAAGCCAAACCTTCAAGATACTCCGGAAGCATTTTGCCAAACTCCTTCAAGAATGATGCGCCTTTCTCTATTCCATTCTTGACAAGTAGCGCATGGTATCTACCCATTGCCCTGGCAGCCATTTCCTTCTCCGCATCTGTGTACTCCTTACCAGAATACATGTAATCATCGACAAGTTTCTGGTACTCTATCGCTGATTTCTCCCAATCAGATTGCGAATAGGACGAAGCGTTCAGTTCAGTCTTATCCACGAAGTTGTCCAACTTCTGAGGAGCTGACTGTGATGCGCATGAAGCCATGAGAACTGTTATCACAGCTACAATAAGGACATGTTTGATATAAGTCATGGTCATAACACTAAATACCCCAGAATCGGGCGTTGTATGAGGATTCAACAATACTTTCTGTTGAGTCTTCGAGATTATGGAAAAGGTCAAATCCAGTAATCTTCTCTATTTCGTCCACAGTTACGCAGCATGATGTATAAGGCTGCTGTGAAGACGTATTCTCCATAATGAAACCGATTGCCTGATAGCTCTCACCGTCTTTTGCCAGCACAGCTTTGAAGAATGCGTCAGGAACAGTGATCTCGTTCAAGCCGATTCTTCCGTTGACAGCATCACCAATTATAGGACCGGTCACAACATAAACGGTTCCGAACTTTTTCGCCCAATCACGAACACTGCGTTCAAGTCTCTCCCAACTGGTCTGATTGAAGTATTCTATCTGCGGGCTGCAATTGGTGAAATAGAACGTGTCATCCATTGCTTCGTCCGACCATTTGAAGTCAGCAGCTGGTGCCAAATGACCTCTCGTCCAACCGGAATTGCGATAGTCGTTATTGTCTGCCTGTGGTACCTGGGCCTTTTCGTCAGGTCTGAAGTTCTTACCCTTGCGGCTGTTCTCCCCTGCCAGTTCAGCGGCTGTCAAATCATAAGCAACCCAAAACGGCTGCTTATTCGTAATATCGTATGACACCGTGTAGACAGTCTTCTGAGTACCGTAATCATCTACTGTGTAGCTGATAATCTTCTCCCCTTCACGAATAGCAGGCAGTTCCATTTGAACAGACAGGGTTGCTGTGTATGTGATGCAACCGGCTGCTAGTGAAATCACGAGCAACAGTAAAGAGAAATATGACATCAGGTGTTTAATCATTCATTTTGATGTTGCCGATAACAGGCACAATGTGGATCAGGAAACGTTGGTTGTACTTCTCCCAATCAACCTGCTTGACAGATTGAGCCTCCTTCCCATCCTTAGCCAGAAGACTACGATAATCAGATTCATTGAAGCGAGGAACACCGCCTTCGCCACTTCCACTGATGACCAACTCGCACTTATCCATGTTCGAGAAATCGATACCGGCTTCGTCCTTCCAGAATCTGTGAAGAGCAAGAGCCCTTTGGTAACTCAAAACATCATTATTGTAGTAATCGTCAGAATGATAGCCATCGGCAGATGCCTGTCCTTCAATTACGACTAGATACTTGATATCCTGCTTAATGGTCTGATCTTGCTGAAGTGAAAGGATGGTCTTTTGGATCTCACGACCTGCACTGATAATTTGTTTGCGCAGTTCATCAGCTGCAGCCTTGTTGTTCAAGTCATCAGCCAGTTCATGAAGTCTGAACTTACCTTTCTGATAAGTCACCTGGATCTTGAAGATATGCTTTACAAACTTAGGATTGAATTCAAAATAAGTTGAGTCGATGTTCTCTACAACCTTGTAAATTGACTGTATTTCCTCGTACTTGTTAACAATCTTCTTTAGTTCAGCTTCTTTGACACGGAAACGGCTGTATGACACAGCGAACAGCACCACCATGATGGCAAACAAAGTTGTCATCACATCTACATAGGATGGCCAGAATGAATCCCTGTTCTTTGACTTCATACTTACTTACGTCTTCCAAATAAGCCAAACAAGCCACCACGTGATTTAGGCTCTTCTTCTTTAGGCTGCGATTGGGTCAATGGTGTCTGAGGCTGTCTTTGTCCGGCATTCGGAGTGGTCGGTGGTACATAAGGACGTGACTGTCCTACATACGGATTCTGAGCACCATTGTTTGCGCTACTGCTCATACCAGTAGAAACGCCCTGAACCTTGATATTTGCAATCTGAGTCTTCATCTCGTCGAGCTTATGAGGAACTGTAGCCTGATCCTTGACTGATGCTTTGATTGTTGTAAGGCCACTGAGGATTTCGTCCAATTTATCAAGGTGAGCAAGGTGCTTATTGTTAGCCTCCAGATCGATAGACTTATTGATTTCTGCAATGTACTCACTTCTCTTGTCCTCCACTGCCTGCTTACATTCATTGACGATTCTCTCGAAATCTTTCTTAAATGTTTCCATTGCATCAGCAAAGTCCTCTCCATGTTGCTCGATTGCAGCCTTATACTTGGCATTGAGAGCGTTAATGGCTGCCTTCTGAGTCTCGAACAGGTTCTTGAGGTCTTCGTCCGCAAGCTCCTGATAAGCTACTGCGAGATTTGTCTTCTTCTGGATAGCGGTAATCTGTTCCTGAATAAGATTCATCTGAGTATTGCCAAGCAGTTGAGTCTGGGCGATGTTGGTTCCAAGAGCGTTGATAGACTCCTCGAATGTGGTGACACGATTAAGGATGGTATTGACTTTCTCGAATACTCTCTCAGGGATAGTCATCTGCCCAACGAAGTCATTCTGGGCCTTGACAAGATCCTGACTTGATTTCGCGATTTCATCCTTGATGTCGGTAAGCTTAGCAATCGACGTAGAAACTGAGTCAAACTTGTCTGCCGCTTCATTGAACTTCTCCAGCGTTTCCAAAGTCTGTCTCTGCCTCATCGTCTTGAGGAGTTCATCCTGCTTCTTCACATTCTCGTTGATGGTAGTCATATTCCTACCCATCACTTCAACTGCATCAGTAAGCTGTTTTACATTCTCGCCGAATGTGCCCTTCAATGTCTCAGTACATTCACCGAAGGCACTCTTGAACTCATCGATGATACTACGGAAAGCAGGTTCGAATGTGTTAATGGTTCCATGCAATTTGTGAAGAGCAGCCACCATGCTTGTACCCATAACAGGCATAAGCTGTACCTGCAAGAAGTCATAGAACTTGTTCTTGTCAGCCTCTACCTTCTTCTGATAATCACTTGCTATCCAATTGCCAACCATCATAAGGGCGAGACCAATAAGACTCGTTACCATGGACACAATGACTCCTCCGATAAGCTCTGACACGATTTCATCCGACACGCCGGAAGTTGCGACACCGATATTGAAACTCTTGAGTCCAATGAATACGCCAAAGAAGGTTCCCATCAAACCTAGGTATGTAGGGAACGAAACTTTTGACATGGCATCCTCGTAAAGAGTATCCAGGCTTCTCTCAGTCTTGTCTTTGATTATGTTGAAGTCTGTGGTACCCTCGTTTCTTCTAAGGTACTCGTTGACCTCTTCAACCAGCTGCTTTGCCTCAGATGATGCATTGGGCGTCTTTATCTGAAACGCAACTCCATTGTGAAATGACTCCCATGAGCCATCTTTGGGAAAGAAGCTCTTATACTTCCCCAACTTTAATACAGTGTAGCCAAATACCAGAATCTGGAGTATAGAGAAGACCAGAATCGAGATAATTGGGTGGTTATCAAGAAATATATAGACTGAGTCCATGTTGCGTTACTATGCCTTGTAGTTTGTCAAATCAAGCAATGCGTTGTTTACTGGCATGAAGAACAGTGTGTCGTTGTACTGCTCCATTGATGAGTACTTGTCGATAATCTCGGTCTGGAATTTTGACTCGAGAGTATCCTTCACACCGGCATCAACAAGCGCAAGAATCTTATTAGAATCGAGTTTGTTATCTACTGCACCCTTCCTGATGAGAAGGCCAAGTACCTCTGCATAAATCTCATTCATGGCCTTTACCTCCTTGAAGACATCTGTCTTGATTGAGTTCTGGTATGCTTCGATAAGTGCCTTAACATCCTTACAGGTCTCCTTCTTGCCGTTTCCGTAATAGATGACAGACTCAGGATGAGCGATTCCCTCCTTGTGGTAAAGACCACCATAGCAGGTGCACTCCTTACGGATTTCAGGGAGTACAAGCTGCACATCAGCGATATTCTCACCGTAAACCTTTGACATAATCAGGTGGGTTACCTCAGTAAGTATTACATTGTTGGAGGTAAGGTACTGATCGATATAACGGCTACCGTTTCCGCTGAAGGTGATAGTTCTTGGATGTGCGAGACCATTTGCCTTAAGCATAGAGGCAAGATAGTAGATGATTGCAGAGAAGTGATATGCGAATGCGTATGAGAAATCCTTTCTCATCTTGTCAGCAATCTTGGTCTCAGCATTGTTGCTGATCCAGAAGTTTATGATATCCTGAGTTGTGCTCTTCGGATTGTTGATCATCATCGCATTAAGTTCCCTCAAGGCAGCTGAATCGAAGTTCACGGTATCTTTATACCTATTGTAGATTCCGTTCTTCTTGGAGTTCCTGAAGCCGTCAAATGCATTGCCCCACAGAACGTCGCAACCGAAATGAACTGAGTTGGCTATCTTAGGCTCGCCCTTCTGGAAGTAAACGAAGTCTGTAGAACCACCTCCGATATCGACAATTGCAACAGACTCAACACTCTTATACTCGTCCTTCACATTGAAGTAGTAATAAGGTGCCTCAGACTCTGTATAGCACTTGATCTGCTCCTTAGGAGACTCGAGGTTGAGAATAGTCTTGGCCTCTTCTGCCCAGATTGTCTCAAATGTATTGCGCTCTGTATCCTTGAAGCTAAGAGGACGGAACCAAATGAGACCGGTCTTTGAGATTGTTGCATTTTCCTGAAGCATATCTGCTTTGATGATAAGAAGCAGCTCGCGGATGAATACGCGGAGTGTCTTCTCATCTGAGGACCACTTCACATCTGTGATGATGCTCTGGTTTCCAGCAGGTTTGCTCTTCTCGTAGAAGAAGGCAATGTTACTGTTGTCAAAGAGCGAGATCTTTGAAGTGTCCTCGCCGGTGAAGCAGAGAGCTGTTCTGATCGGGAACTTGTATGCGTCGCCATCAATGAATGGAGGAACAAACTCCGTCTTGAATACAGACTTGAACTGATCAGGAGTATTATCCTCCCAGCAGGTTACCTGATTCTTCTGTGCAGAACCTGTCTTCTCGTGGAGATAGCTTACAATAGGAATGTCCATGGTAAGCTGTTGTGGTTCGTTCATAGTGCCCTTCTCACGACGAGAGATATATGTGTTCGATGTTCCAAGGTCAACAGCATAATCAAATGTCTTGTTAGATGCTGTAGCTCTATCCCACTTAGGGAACAATGCGAATGTGTAATCCTTGGAATCAACATTAGCAGTTGCGAGAATTACATCAAATGAAGAATTGAATACCTCATAATACTTGGTACCACACTCTACCTGTGTTCCCTGTTCTGAACGAACTACAGCTGGACGTGCACCACTCTTGAATGAAGCGTCTGTTGCCATTTCAATGACCTGATACTTGCCATCAACGCCCTTATAGAACTCAAGATTGAGATTGTCAACAGTGAATGTCCTGCGGTCGTTGTCATCGAATGTTGAAACGAGAACCTTGAAGTAGTTATTCTCAGCCTCATTTGCTGACAGTACGTTAGGGAAAAGGGCTAGATCAAGATTAATCTTGGCTGTTTCCATAGGGATAATTCTGCCTTCACCGGTCTTAAGAGCGGAAGCATCCATTCGGAATGTCTTCTTGAACTCCTTGCCATTATGAATCAGCTTGATCTCGATTGCTTGATTCTTTTCCTGGCACTCAACAACGACATCCTCTGTGCCGATGACACTGAGTGCCTGTGCTGAGAGAGGAAGCAGGTAATCATAGTTCCTGCCAGCCTTGTCGTTGATGTATGTGAGGGTCTTGAAGTTGATTGAAGAAAGCTTGTAAGGAACCTTCAATACTGCGTCTGCAAAATAGTTGACTGAGTCAAGGTCTTCGCTTGTTTTGAGAGAAAGACCATTGACAACAACCTCGCTGTTTTCGTCAGAGAAGATGCCATTAAGTGCTCCAGCCTCCCAGTTATTCTTGATATCAGGATCTGACTCAAATGCCTTGATATAGTCCCTGAGCTCTCTGAACTTATCGTTGATAGTGTTGCTCTTGCCGAAGAGGAAGCTATACATATAGTTCTTGAAGTCGGCTGGCCTGTTCTCGAAGAGAACGATATCGCGGAAATAAGATCCAGTTGACTTTCTTCTCAGAGGTTTGACTTCGAGCGCAGCATAATTATCGCCCACAAATACAAACTTCTTTGAAGAACCACCACGTTCAGTATCCTTAACCTCTTTAACATCAAGGTCTGGAGGGGTGATGAAGCCAGTCATAGGAGAGCTTGTAGCAAGAAGATACTCCTTACCATCCTCTACGAGAATGATGAAGAATAACTTCTTTTCTCCGAGATCGTCGTTGAAATAACTCTCAACAGCTCGGCCAAGAATAGGAACATTCTGATTCAGGCTTCTGATATCGCTGTCAAGGTTCCATTCCTTTACGATGATCTGACGTCCACTGCTCTTCCAAAGGTTCTCATGATACTTCTTGTTATAAAGAAGCTCGAATACGTCGAGACAGTTGGATACAAGCTGCTCGTATGCTCTACCAGCGGCCTTCTTTTTATCGTTCTTCTGCTCAAGGACTCTTCTGAAAGCCTCTTTGAAGATATAGAATCTCGCAAATGGAGTAGGAAGTGCATTCAGCGCACCACCATTATCTGTCCTCTGCTCACCAATGCTTCCAAGGTCAGCAGCAGTAATCTTGCCAGGTCCGGCTGTCCACTTGAAGTCTGATGCCGCACCTCTCTGTATAATGCTTAAATCAATGCTTGCCATAGTATAGTCTCCTTAGATTTGGTCAGTATATTCTGTAATTCCGTCGTAAGCAAAATCGAGAAGGTAACGAAGCTTGTTACCATGCTCATCCTTTGTCTTACTGTTACTTGCCTCAATCATCTTAAGCAAGTAATATGACTCATCTTTTGCCTTAAGGGTGTAGCCTTTTACCATAGATGAGAGTTTCTCGCCCTTTGATACTCTGTTAAGAGGTGCAAATCCGCGCTTGTTTTCTGAAAGTTGTGTGTACCAGTTGCGGAACTGAGCAACAAAAGCCTTCAAGGCATTGTATGGCTGATCGTCATAGAATTCCCTGTTGAGCCCACGGGTCTTCTTGAGAGGGAACTGCTTCTCGTCACGAAGAATCTCAAGCATAAGATCGAATATCATCATGTTTGAGACAGTCTTGACGATATCTTTGTAGCCCTCGCCCAACGTTGACAGATCAAGAGCATCAGCATTCTCTCTGATAGCTCTTGTCATTGCCTGAGGATAATCCTGCTTCTCCCTATAGAGGAAATCGAATAATGCAGAGGCGGCCAGAAGTTCCACCATGTGCGCGTCATCTTTCTGCTCTTTCTCATTATTCTTGTAGTTTGCCTTAAGGCTCTGCTCTCCAGCATAGTACAGATAATCAGACTTCACGCTCTTTTCGTAGTAACTGAGAGCAGCTTTTGTCTTGGTATAGAAGTTTGCAGAGTCAATGTCACTACCTGATGTCGTAGGATCATCAAGCGAATAGTAAGGAAGGACTGTCACTGCACCCATCAGAGCGTTCTTAACCTGAGGATGAGCTTCATCTTCCTTGATTTTCTTCTCAAGAAGAGGATATCCTGACGCTCCAGTACCACCGAAGATAGAACTGATGATAAATACCCTATCACCTTTCTCGCAATGTCTCTGGAAAGCATCATACCAGTCAGCGCCGCTAATCATTTCATTCAGTACAACTGTGCCGACATTTGGATTACCCTTGAAGCCAACTGAAAGGCTATTCTTGAGGTTTTCCTTCGAATACAAAGTCTGAATAAGGTAATTATTGACGTCATTATTGGCAAGAGCGCCGACATTGAGATACTGGCCGAATGATTTCTTCTCAGCCATGTTAGCACTTATGCTGTTCTGCTGATCATCAAGGTCCTCAAGACGGAGAATCTTGGTGTTGAAGAATCCCTCTGGAGCATCAAGCTGCTGAGCCGCTCCTGCTGAGGTTGCGTTCTTATATACTTTTATATAATCTCCGATTGTGGTACTCAATACTGTGTTCTCTTCAAGATCAACATGTGGATCGAGAACAACAGGAACAATGTCATAGCCGTTGGTCTTCATACCAGATGCGGCCAACATAACAACCGACTTCATTACTCGAAGTCCAGTACCGCCGATGCAAAATACAAATACTTTAGCCATAACTATCTACCTATTTTGAGGAACCTGTATGCATTTGTTGCGATAGGCAGGTTGCATATTATTACTGAGGAAATGAAGTAAACAGCAAGTGCATATACTCCATTGATCAAGGATATTCTCAAAAGGAATCCGAACTTCTCCTGAAGATTCGATGTAACAATGGCGTTACCAAGACCAAGGGTGATAGCAACTGTGGCAACAGCCGTAATCACGAGCCAGAGTGCCCAATGCTGTACCTTATACTTGCGTCCAGGGAATCTGTTGTATCCGTAGTAGTAGAAACATGCAATCAGAATTCCCAAGATGACAAATAGAATTATGAAATAGATAGCTGCACTATCAAGATTGCTCCAGAAAGCACGTGCCATATTGTACAGAGATTCATTTTCACGATATCTGTTTAGGTGTTCTCCCTGATTCGGAAGTCCCCAATTATACAAACCAAGCATTCCCATATTACTGTCTTACTTTTGATATCAATATTCGGTTAGGGGTATTATCCCAGGTATTCTGACGAGCATTGAACACTCCGGCAATGAACCTATCCATGGAGAAGGAACCAGAATAATCATTTTCAGCCGTAGCAGAAATGATGTCTGTGAACCACTGTGATGCTCTATACTCCGGATGGTTCAATGTCCACTCGATAACGTCTGATTCTGTTGCGAACATGTCATATACCTTAATCTCAAATTCGGCTATTGCCCTTCTCTTCAGTTCCTTGTCAGCATGATTGTTCACGTCAATCTTGATGTTTCCAACCTTGACATTTGAGCCATAAGAAGATTTGACAGAGATAAGTTCCCTGAGCACATCCTCGTTTGTTATCATCCAACGGTAATCGCTCAAATCCACCTTAATCTTGACTGTGCATGTGTCAGAGTAGTTGAGATCATAGCCAGTGAATGTAGGTTCATCAAACAACTGAAGTGCATTGTCTGGAATTCCGAATGAATAGACAGGAGCCTTATAATCGAAGCCAGTCTCAATGCTCTCGCCGTAATCACCATTATCCTCAAGCAGAGTTGAGATGCAATTACGCATGAAAGCAACATTCTCCGCCTTGCCGAAGATGACGTAGTAGTATGGAGATTCCTCTGCAACTACACTGTTGTTTGCTGCAAGGTACTCTGATGTTGCCAGAATCACACTTACAGCGATATCTTTATGCTTGCCGATTTCGTTTCTAATATCTGTCTGATACTGGGTAAGAAGCACATTGATGTCTCTTTGCCTTTCTGGGCTGTACTTCATATCAGAAATAAGCACTGCGCATTCGCCTTTCTCATAATCAAGATTATCAAGAATGGTTTTGATCATAGTGGGGACCAAAGTCTCTTGATTGCTGACGAAGCCACCAGAGTTCATCTTGCTTCTGAACTGTGCACCGGGGTACGTACCAGCGACGGTTCCTGCATTTGAAAGAACGAACACATCTGGACCGCCGAAATTTGATACTATACTCCAGACGTCCTTCTTGAATTTCGTTGCCTGATTAGAACGGAAGAAGCCATTCATGCTACCGCTCACTTCGACATAGAAGCCTAAGGCTGATGGTGCAACTGCAGAGAACGACTCTTTAAGACTGTCAAGACAATATCCACTTTTGTCAAAATGAACATCATAGACAGTGTTAATTGTCCTTCCGCAAGAGACAAAGCACATTGCAGCAATAGCCATTGCCAACAACGATTTGTTTATCCTAAAGCGAATCATTATAGTGTTTGGTTTTTTGATTATTCAACTAAATGGGGAACAAATCTTTTAACTTACAAATATACTCATTTTTTTCATCGGATGCAATAAAATGGTTTCATACTAATTCATTTAAGTCATTTTCAATGTAAATACACGAAATGAACTGCAATTATTGGAAAACACTTGAAGAATTTATGCAGGAAAGAATGGGTGAAGATTTCAATGCACTCACATTTGTGCCTAACCCGTCCATATATTCCACCCAAACAGGACAATAACAAGACAAAGGTGTTTGTAAAGTTCCTTCCGCTTCGCTACAGGTACTTCACTAACTTATCACATTTGCCATGCGCAGTGAGACTGATTGCATATTCCCTGCGCTGGCGCTCCAGTCAGTACGCATCAGACCCACTCAATCCTAGCCGCACGTTCAGTTCATTCAGCATTCAATTACGAGAATATGGCAAGCTGCAATCAGCAAACTCCGCTGCGCTGAGTCAGTTCATATTTCATGTTATATTATGCTCCATGATGTCGGCGGAGCCGCCACTGAAGAGCCCACAGCTGCTGTCGCAGCTGGACAAACGCCCGGAAAGACTGCGGCCATTGCCGAAAGATCGGCAACGTCCACAGACTTTCCTCTTCGGGCAGAGCGGTATCAGAAGATGCTGCCTGTCGGCATCATCCTCTGATAAAGTCAACAACGGAAGCAAGCTTCCGGAAAAGCGGAAAGCATCAGCCGTCTGCACCTTCCGCTCTCTGCACATCTGAAAAAGTGTCACCCACTTCGTTAGGGATGTCACTTTTTCTGGATGCTCCGTTCCCTACAGGCACAGACCGCTGCCGCTTGAGTTTAATGGAGAGACCGAAGTCAGTCACTTCGTGACCGCCATCGGACTCTCGTGAAACGCCCGGCAAGACATTCATCGGCAAGCCGCTGAAAGCCTTGCCCTCATGGGCAGAGCGGTATCCGTCAGCCAGTCTTTGCCAGGTCTCCGATCCTGTCAAAGCCTGCCTCACGGATGCTGTCTTATGAGCGGCTTCGCCGCTGTGGTTCCCACCCGCCCAGCCAATTCCGTCCTCGGTGGCTCCGCCACCTCGTCCGCGCCGGCTTTCCCCAGCAGCTGCGCTGCGGCAGATGCAAAAGGACTATCTTATATCAAAGTTGTATGGTTATTGCTTGAAAGGTACAATAGGCATATTAATTGCAGCGACCAATAGTTTGCCAAATTTATCAAATTGAGGAACAAATATGAAACGCATATTTATTGCAATAATGGCTTTGACAGGCCTCATCATATCCGGATGCAATAAAGAAAACCCGGCAGATAAGGTTGAAACAATACTGATGTACGTTTCCTCCGAGACAGGCACTTACCAGCCTTGGGGAAGTGAGACTTCCTTTGAGTGTATGCTCGTTAAGGAAGAAGGTGAATCCGAATTCCATCCACTACCCTATGGCGACATCGAGGGATTTGATTATCAACAAGGTCATCAATACAAATTGAAAGTCCAGAAAACGACACTTGCAAATCCACCTGCAGACGCATCCAACATTGCCTATAAACTTCTGGAAATCATAAGCGACATTCCAAAAGCTGATCCAACGCCCCAGGAGTTACCCGAAGAAGCCAAGTTCAAACTCCAGATGGCACAACTTTTACCATTTATGAACCTGGACACTCAGTTGCCGGCTCCATTTGATTACCTGTTGTTCCGTATAACCGACATTAATGACGAATATTCATTCCCTTCACAACCTGAATATCTGAAATACTACGATTTGATAGAAATGTCATCCCCGGGGCTTCCTGATACCTTCACCATTTATAAAGACGAAGGCACAAGTACCAGTTTCACATCACAATGGGGCTCGTATTTCTGGGAAACAACAGATTTTCCTCTGTTTCTCAAAGGGTATAAGGACGGGGAACTCATATACGAATATTCAATTACTCAGGTGATGCGCCAGCGAGATTTCATCGGAATAGACTGGAAGAACGGGGATATAGTCCTTTCAAACCCCACTACCAATTGCATCTTCAACATCCTTGACAAGCGTTACGAATTTCTCCTGACTGATACTCAAATAGTCAATGATACACCATATGTCAAGATTTTTGTAAACATCTTGGCATCCCTTTCAGACACGGAGTTACTCAAAAGACAGGAATCCGTATTGAAATGGCTGTTGAATAAGTATTTGGATAATAATACTTCATCCTCTGCTTCTTCATTCCAAACGCTCCCGGAAGGTGCTGAAATTGTAGAAACTTATGAGAATAATACGACTCGAGCAGCACTTCTCCATAAGCCAGAGGACGAGCTGAACGAAGAACGTTTCTATGTCATTGCAGAAGCAAAATAATTATAGAGGTTAAGCTCGTTTTCCCTTCTAGAATTCGCGCAGACTCTCGTGTCTGCGCTCCGATGACACGCCCGGAATGACAGTGGCCATTGCCGAAAGATCGGCAACGTCCACAGACTTTCCTCTTCGGGCAGAGCGGTATCAGAAGATGCTGCCTGTCGGCATCATCCTCTGATATAGTCAACAACGGAAGCAAGCTTTGCTATTTTTATTATTTTTTATTGTATATTAGCAAGCAATGAAAGATTTAATGAAGAAAACCAGATATATCATTCTCTTTTTTCTTGTCGCATTCATTATTGCGGCAAGAATAAATGTATCTGTCGGCGAATGGTATGCGACACGGCTGTATCCATATATCTCTACAGCCTTGTCAATGCTGGTTTCCTGGATACCGTTTTCAATGACTGAAGTCCTGTCTGTGGGTTCAGTGGCATTGATGGTTTATGTACTGGTCAGAAATATCAGATTCAGAGAGAAGGCTTGGAAGATATTGATGAAAGAAGCAGAGATTATTGCCTGGATAATGGTGTGGCTCTATTTTGGATGGGGAATGAACTATTTCCGTGAGAACATCTACACGAGAGGAGATTATTCAAGGCAGGCATATGATGAGGTCGTATTCAGGAAGTTTATTTCCGACTATGCTGAGAACTTGAACCTTTCATACACTCCGGAAAATGTTGACATATCGGTATATGAAATTGATATCAAGGACCGATATTCTTCAGTTCCAAAGTATTACGGATTAAGCAAGGCCAAGAGCTGGCAGCATCCGAAGACTCTGTTATTCAATAGTCTATATACAGCAGTGGGAGTAGGAGGATATATCGGACCTTTCTTTGCAGAGACTCACCTTAATGCCGACCTCTTTCCACAACAGAAGCCATCAAGCTATGCCCACGAACTATCGCATTTGTTAGGAGTAAGCAACGAAGATGAAGCCAATTTCTGGGCATATCAAATCTGCATAAACTCCGAAATCCCAGCCGTAAAATACAGTGGATATTATTCTCTCCTCCCTTATGTGCTCTCAAATGCATCCAGAGTTCTTAATGAGGAAGAATATGAAGAATATGTTCTATCAATAAGACCGGAAATAAGGCAACAGTTGGTAGTTCAGCAGAATTTCTGGAAATCAAAATACAGTAGGACACTAGGCAGGATCCAGTCTGTTATCTATGAATCTATTCTAAAGGCCAACAAGATTCCTTCAGGTACGAAGAATTATGCACAGGTCATAGAATTAATCATTGCTGCAGAGTATAATCAAGCTGATACACCCGTTCTTTTCTGTCTTTAGGCAGTGGATATGTGTCAGGCAAAACAATATTGCCCTCCGTTGTCGAGCACTCACTACAGGCGAGAGCCTTTGTGCAGTGCGAAGGTAAGAAAAGCGGTCTGCCAGCCTTCAGA
>JBJEBN010000114.1:0-6167 GCA_051870095.1 Candidatus Cryptobacteroides sp.
TTTCATTATTTGTTATATTTTCAGATTTCTCGACTTCGCCCTTCGGGCTTCGCTCGAAATGACAAATCTATTTGACGATATCCATTTCTTCAATCAAGTGACGTGCCCCTCCGAACTTGTCCACGATGAAAAGGACATAGCGGATGTCCACATTGATACACCTCTGAAGGTCCGGCTCGAACATCACATCGCTGCTCATTGACTCCCAGTTGCCGTCGAAAGCAAGCCCTATGAGCTGTCCGTCCGCATTCATTATAGGACTGCCGGAATTGCCGCCCGTGATGTCATTGTTGCTCAGGAACGCCACCGGCATCTTGCCGTCCTCCCTGGCATAATCTCCGAAATCCTCATCCTTCCAGAGCTGCTTGAGCTTCGCAGGTACCACGAACTCCCAGTTGTCCGGGTCTTCCTTCTCCATGACGCCGTCCAATGTCGTATAATACCTGTAGAGCACACCGTCCTTAGGGGAATAGCCCTTCACCGTTCCGTATGTGAGCCTCATCGTGAAATTGGCGTCAGGATACATTGCCTGTCCCTTCTTCCACTGAAGAAGACCTTTGGTATAGGTCTGCCTTGCATCGCCGAGGGTAGAGAAGGATTTGATGATTGCACCCCTATATTTATATGCCAGATTGAAAACTGACTTCGAAAGGACGGCGGCAGGATCATCGAATATGCCTGTACCCTTGCAGGCTATAGCCTCTGAAAGAGCCTCCGCACTTGTAAAAGCCGTAGCATCAAAAGTGCGGTCCACATATGCGTCAATGTCCATGGTGGCAAAGTCTTCACCCAGACCGTCCATGAAATCCTCGGTTGAGGCGTTGTCCCTGTAGAACTTCATCAGAGCCTTGGCCTCGTCGCGGTCAACGACAGGGCTGTAGTCAGCATAGCTTGGGGAAAGGCTTTCGAACGCGGCAGTCAGGGCAGTCAGAGTGTCTTTCCCTGATTTGAGATTCTTGTTGAATTCATTCTTGAGAATTGCAGCAAACCCGACAAGTTCGATTCTCCCTATTGTTTCTGTACCAAGAGTATAAGCGAGCATCTCATTACGATAGCTTTCGACTCCGTTTTCAATGTCCTTCAGTGCGTTTCCGAACTCCTCCTGTCTCTTGCTCTTGTCGTCAACCCATTCCGAGAAAGCCTTTTCCTCCTGCTTTGCGCGTTCAATGATTCCGAGTTTGCCGAAGGCGAGCTTCATTCCCTGCCATTTCTTCCATCCGTTGGACGAACCGGAATATTTGCTTGCATACTGGATTTTCACTTTCGGGTCGGCCAGCATATGTTCGAGCATTACATCCTGACGGACTGTCCTGGCAGCTATGCGGATGTCGTTTGTCTCGATCTGGAACTCAAGTTCAGGAGATGTCTGGAAACGGCTGGTACTGCCCGGGTATCCCATAATCATGGTGTAATCCCCTTCCTGAACACCTTTCAGGGAGATCCGAAGATGGTTTTTCGGTGAAAGCGGCACATTTTCCTCGGAATAGTCTGCCGGATTGTTGTCCTTGTCGGCATAGACACGGAACATCGAGAAATCCCCCGTATGACGCGGCCACATCCAGTTGTCCGTATCGGCGCCGAATTTTCCGATTGAAGAAGGCGGAGCCCCGACGAAACGCACATCCCTGTATGTCTTTGTGACAAGCAGATAGAAGACATTCTTATTATAATATGGAGTCAAGGTGACATCGCAGAGAGGGTAATCATTCTCCAGCTGTTTCTTGATTTCCTCTACGGCCTCATCGACAGCCTTGCTCACCTTGTCTTCAATGTCAGCATCAGAGGAAAATTTCTTCCTTGCCTTCTTTTCAGCCTTTTCCATTACTGCCGTAACATCGACCATATTCTCAAGGAAGGTGACAGTCAATCCCTTGCATGGCAGTTCCTCACTGCGGCTCATTGCCCAGTATCCGTTCTGGAGATAGTTGTGCTCGACACTGCTCAACTGCTGGATGCTGCCGTATCCACAATGATGGTTTGTGACAAGGAGACCCTCGCCAGAGATAATTTCACCCGTGCATCCTCTTCCGAACTGCACGATGGCATCCTTTAGTGATGAATTGTTGATGCTGTAAATCTGTTCCGGGGTAAGCCTGCATCCGAGGTCCTTCATCGCACCTGCGTTGAGTTCCTTCAGAAGCGGAAGCATCCACATTCCTTCGTCAGCCCTGAGGCTACCTGCAAAGACCGCCACGGCGGTCAGAAAACATAATATCCTTTTCATAATGTAGAGATGTATCAGAACAAAGTCGGTTCAAGTTCCTTGGGGTGGAAGCTTTTCCTGTGATGGGGAGTGTAACCATATTTCCGGATGGCTTCGATATGCTCCCTCGTGGGATATCCCATATTCCTTTCCCAGCCGTACTGAGGGTATTCGAGGGCGAGTTTCCTCATATATTCGTCCCTCCAGGTCTTTGCGAGGACCGAGGCGGCGGCGATTGGGGCGAACTTTCCGTCCCCTTTCACTATGCACTGGTACCTGAATCCGTCGAACGGCCTGAATCTGTTGCCGTCTATGAGAAGGAAGTCAGGCCTCGGGTCAAGCCGCAGGACGGCCCTCTGCATGCCTGTTATTGATGCGTTGAGGATGTTGATTGTGTCTATTTCCTCTGCGGACACCTCCTCCACGGCCCAGCTTATGGCTTCCTTTTCTATGATTTCGCGCATAATGTCCCTGGATTTCTCCGTCATTTTCTTGGAATCGTCCAGCAAAGGATGATGGAAGTCATCGGGCAGGATTACTGCGGCGGCGAAGACTGGACCTGCAAGAGGACCCCTTCCGGCTTCGTCGCAGCCTGCTTCGATGAGGTCAGGGTGCAGATGATTCAACAGTTTCGGTTCATTGTGCATCCTGCAAAATTACACAATCTATTCAACTCTGCCAAGGTTTTTCTTGAGCATCGAGATGATTTCGTTCTTGCTTGCGATGGTTTCCTCCAGGGATGCGACGAGTTTTTCGAGGTCGGAGATTCTTCTTTCAAGTGTTTCTATCCTGTCGGAATACTCGGTTTCCTTTTCGCGCAGTTTGTCTATATTCTCTATCTGGGAAGGCCTGTAACCGAGAACAATCTCCTCCGTGGGGGTCGCCGTGAGTTTCGCCATGTTCATTATATGGGGATTCATCACGGATGTGCCTCCTTTCTCAAGTTCCCTGTACGCAGTGACGGAGATTCCGAGAAGGTGGGCCATCTCTTCCTGTGTCATGTTCTTCCGTTTCCGGAACTTGCAGATATTGTCCTTTATGGAATAGTTGTCCATACCCGTTCCATCATTATATTATTGGACAAAAGTATCCGAAATAGAGATGTTATATAAACAAGAAATTCTTGCTAAAGACAACCAAAAGTTATTAAAAAGATGAAAGATTTATAAAAACAGAAAAAATTTCGTCCCTTTTTCTGTATAACTGCAAGTAAATCTTGCGATTTTCCTGGCCAAACAGCAGATTTGCAGAAAAAACTATCATGGAAAAGAACAGAACAGACGGGTTTGGAAAAGTGTGCGGGCGTCTTGCAGACTATCGCTGGGGAGAGGTAGATATGGAGGTGTTCCGTTCAATCTGCAAGGAAGTGGGGGAGTCTCCGCGCAGGATGGAGAGGATGATGTATGAAACATTCGGGATGTCTCCCATGGAGGTCATGATTGGACTTTCCGGGGAGAGTGCCGGTGGGCCTAGCAGTGGCCTTTTGTAAATTCTGCCCCGGTTTATTGCGATTGCGTTATTATTTTATTAGATTTGCGAGGATGTGTCATTTATGACGCGCATTGAAACATAATTATAAACACAATAACAATAGAACTGATGAAAGCTTATTCCACTCAAAACATCCGCAATGTGGTTCTTCTTGGCAGTACGAAGTCAGGTAAGACCACATTATCTGAAGCCATGCTCTATGAAGGCAAGGTCATTGACAGGCGTGGAACAGTGGAGGCGAAGAATACCGTCTCCGACAACTCTGAAATCGAGCAGTTGAACCAAAGGTCAATCTATGCGACTCCGCTTTATGCCGAGTTCATGGATACCAAGTTCAACATAGTGGACACTCCGGGTGCAGACGACTTCATAGGAGGTGCGGTGTCCGCATTCAAGGTTTGCGATACAGGAGTTCTGCTGATCAACGCACAGCAGGGTGTCGAAGTAGGTACACAGATATTCTCCCGCTATGCAAAGCAGTACAATATTCCTCTGATTATCGGCGTGAACCAGCTTGACGGAGAGAAGGCTTCATGGGAGACCACTCTTGACAGCATGAAGGAGGCATTCGGCAAGAAACCGGTCATCATCCAGTATCCGGTGAACGTTGGACCTTCATTCGACGGCTTCATCGACGTCCTGAAGATGAAATATTATCATTTCAAGGATGAGAACGGCACCCGTGAGGACCTCGAGATTCCAGCTGACCAGATTGACGAGGCCGAGGCTCTGAGACAGGAGCTCATAGAAAGGGCTGCCGAATATGATGACACCCTCATGGAGAAATTCTTCGATGCTGGTGTCCTCACGGAGGATGAAATCAGGAAAGGTCTCGGTATCGGATGCCGCGCAGGAGATGTGCTTCCGGTATTCTGTCTTTCAGCAAAGAAGGACATCGGCGTGAAGAGACTCATGGAGTTCACAATCAAGGTTGCGGCTTCACCTGCAGAGCACAAGGCGCTCACGAAGGACGGCAAGGAGATAGAGTGCAAGCAGGATGCTCCTACCTCACTGTTCATCTACAAGACTGCCGTAGAGCAGCATCTCGGTGAGGTGGCATATTTCAAGGTGATGTCAGGAGAGCTTACGGAAGGCATGGACCTCGAGAATCCTGAAACAGGCGACAAGGAGAGGATTACTACAATCTATGCAGTTGCGGGCAAGAAGAAGGAGAAAGTAACCGACCTCTACGCAGGAGACATAGGATGTACTGTAAAGCTCCGTGCAGCCAAGACTAATGTGACACTCTGCCAGCCGGGTACTGACATCGCTTTCGAGCACATCGAGTTCCCTAAGTCCAAGTTCCGCACTGCCATCAAGGCAAAGGAGCAGAAGGACGAGGAGAAGATGACCGAGGCTCTCAACAAGATGGCTGCCGAGGATCCTACAATCATCGTGGAATACTCCAAGGAATTGAAACAGACCATCCTCAAAGGTCAGGGAGAGCACCATATCAATATCGTGAAATGGAGACTGAAAAACGAGAACAAAATCGAAATCGACATGTTCGCACCTCGTATCTCCTACCGCGAGACAATCACCAAGGTCGCAGCTGCCGACTACCGTCACAAGAAGCAGTCCGGTGGAGCCGGTCAGTTCGGAGAGGTTCACCTCATCGTATGCCCGTATGTAGAGGGTGTAGAAGGTGGCAACAAGTTCAAGATTGACGGCAAGGAAATGGTACTCAACATCAAGGGCAAGGAGTCTTACGACCTCCCTTGGGGCGGAAAGCTCGAGTTCTACAACTGTATCGTGGGTGGTGCCATCGACGCACGCTTCATGCCGGCCATTCTGAAAGGTATCAACGACAAGATGAACGAAGGTCCTCTTACCGGTTCTCTCGCACGCGACATCAGAGTGTATGTATATGACGGAAAGATGCACCCGGTTGACTCAAACGAAATCTCGTTCGTGCTCGCAGCGCGCAACGCCTTCAAGGAGGCATTCCGCAATGCCGGACCTAAGATCATGGAGCCTATCTACAATGTGTCCGTGATGACTCCTACCGAGTACATGGGTGCCTGCATGTCAGACCTTCAGAACCGTCGTGCAATCATCGAGGGAATGGGTACGGACAAGGGATTCGACACCATCAAGGCAAGGGTTCCGCTCGCAGAGTTGTACAAATATTCCACAACCCTCAGCTCCCTTACTTCAGGAAGTGCTACATTCACAATGGAATTTGCCGACTATCAGCCTGTTCCGGGTGATGTACAGGATAAGCTCCTGAAGGCATACCTCGAAGAGGAGAAAGAAGACTAATCCTCTCCATAATCAATTCATACGCGTTCCTTATCCGGGGAACGCGTTTTTTTTGTCAATGAATCAGTGCTTTCTGATTATCGGACATTTTGCAAGTCATAATTGAACAAATCGAAAACAATATGAACGATAGTAACAACAATAATAGCATAATGTTGAATATCTTTGCAGGTGATTTGATAGTTTGAAAATATTAACCAATGATATTTAT
>JBJEBN010000115.1:0-82677 GCA_051870095.1 Candidatus Cryptobacteroides sp.
GGGCGGTTTGGGGACTTTCACCCGTTAGAGTACGTTCGTGCTGGACGAACAATGAAGGGGCTTGCAGATTTATGCAAGCCCCTTCAATATAGGAACCGGACCTGGAAAGGTCAGCGTTGGTGTTATTGTGTTATTGTATTTTATAAACCTGCCTCAGAACAAGGCAAGCGAATGCTGTGCCTTTGCCTGATCCGGTAGTTGAATATTATTTCACAGATTATTCTGCCAATTTATACAACTGAATGGCTTTCTGATCTGTATATGTGGCAGATTTATAGTAGCGGAAGCGAGTCTGACCATCAGTTGCATTGTACCTCAGGTATGCCCCCTTGTCACTTTTGACGGCAAAATTTCCTTCGGCATTAAAACTGAACTCATTTACATATTTGGTAGTCTGACTCGAGACAAGTGAATTGCTATCTGCTGTAGTTCCGATATAATATCCACTTGCAGACTTGAGATATTTGCCTTCTTCAATCGTGAATGATTTTTCAAGCAAATCACTTGATACACCGATTTTTCCATCACTGAAGTTTACTGCTACAGTATTTGAAGAAACATCCAGTTTTGTCAAAGAGCCATCAAAAGCCAACGAACCGTCCTCATATACAATCAGATATGTTCCACCATCCACAATCTCGGAAGTAGAAGTCACCTTGACAAAAGCAGGTGGTTCAGGAAGACCGGCAGCAGTGACAGTAACCTTTGCAGTAGCCTCAGCGGCAGTGTAGATGCCAGCAGCTGCAACCTTGACAGTGATGGTTGCCTCACCCTCTGCAACAGCGGTTACTGTTCCGTCAGCGGCAACGGTAGCAATGTCGGTCTTGTCGATTGAATAGGTCACTGCACCCTCAGTATTGTTGGTAGTGTAGGAAACCTTGACATTCTCTCCGACTTTGAGTGAAACAGCGTTTACGGAAACTGAACCTGCTATTTCGGTATATGTGCAGTGTGCATCCTCCCAGAAAGCAAGCTGCTTGTTCTTATTGTACAGCGAAGGGAAGCAGATGATGTCACACTTGCCCACAGGCATCTTGAGAGTCTTGAGCTGGGCACGAACGGCAATTGATTTGCCATCTGCCTCAATCATTCCGTCCCTGTCACTTCCATCAATGGCGTCGGTAACTTCAACACCCTTGATGATAACGCGGCGGCTCAGGTTTGCATTGTAATTATCAAGCAGGTCTGCAAGAGTAATCTCAGTGCAAGGAATCTCGCCACCTTCGGATGTCTCGGCACCCTCAAGAGAGGTAAGTTCAGGCAATGCGCTGTAGAGATATCCTACGCCACTGACGGCGCCGGAAACCTTCATTCCTGCAGTCAAGCCGTGGCCACTCTTATAAAGCAGGATGGCACCGGTCTTGTCCTCGATGTAAGCGGAACCGCCATTGATATAGGATACGACAGCTCCGGCCTCTGAAAGGTCAGCTGCGTATGGGCTCTGCGAGTTCTTGTCAGTTGAAATAATCTGTGAAGTGATTTCAGCTACTGATGTTGCGACTTTATTCTGAACGAACTCAATTACAAAGTTTGTAGTCTCACCAATCACCTGAATTGAAGCAGTTCTTGCATCTGTCTTGCTCTCGTTTGCAGTGAAAGTCAGTTCAATCTCGCCGTTACCTTCTCCTTCCTTGGTGAATCCGATAATCCATTCGTCGTGGCATCTTACCTTCCAGGTCTTGTTGGAAGAAACTGCAATGGTTGCAGTAGTTGTATTGGATGGAGCGCTGACAGTCTCAGGAACTGAAAGAATCTCGTCGCTCGCAGGCTTGGAGTCCTTGTAAAGGATAGGGAGTACAGCTCCATCCTGAGCAGAATTATATGCACCTGCATTGCCGTATGAAGTCCACTGCATCCATTTGTCAGCAGTAGTTACATTCTTGATGGTTGCCAGACCGGCCTCGTCGAAGGTAACTGTCCATACATCACCTTTTGCAACATCGTCAGAAGAATAGAAGTTGTTGTAGTTGGCGTTCTGGAAAAGATATCTTCCATTAGGCATCTTGATTTTGTAACCGCCTTCTGCCGCCTCGAAAGTATATGCATTGTTGGCATTCGGCATATTCACGATACCGTCAACGACAGTGACTTCGTCACCATAAAGGTAAGAATAATATGTCTCGGAAGTAGCATTGAACGCCTTCAGGGCATTGTCCTTGCCATCATAGTTGAAAACGATGAGGTATGATCCAGCCTCGAACTCATCAGCTGTAGTAATCTTTGAATACTGGCGGCTGGCGTCAAGGCCATTCTCACCGTTCTGCTGTACTGTAAGGACACAAAGTCCATTAGTTCCATAACAGAATGTAACTGAAGCGGACCTTGGGCCTGAGAGCTCATTCCACTCATCGAGGTTATCAGCAACGCTGACTTTGACTTCGGTTTCGCCGGAACCAACGGCAGGTGAGAGGGTGACCCACTCAGGAGCCACTGCAAACCAGTCACCGTCAGCTTTTACAGTCACTGTCTGTGCAGGAGCATTCTGTCCCTCAAAGAGAATCTCAGACTTGTCCAACTCCACGGCTGATGCAAGCGGCTTTGCCTCCTGAACGCAGGAAGCAAAGACTGCTGCTACACTTGCCAATGTCAAAAAAGATTTGATTATATTTTTCATTGTCGTGTATTTTAAATATTAGAATGTGAGTCTCAAACCAATCTGGCATCTCCAGCGAGAGTAGAAGTCACCGAAGGTGATGTCATAAGAGTTGAATTTGTAGGTAGGAGTGGCATTACCGTCTGCATCCTTTGTGATATCGGTGATTTCAAGAACCTGCCTTGTCCAGGAGCTGGTGTAGTAGAGACCCCAGGCACGGTTGAAGAGGTTGCCGACGTTGAGGAAGTCAACGAATACGGATACCTTGCGGTCATGCTTGTTGTCATAATAGAAATCCTGAGTTACATGGAAGTCAAAGTGGTTCTCAAACGGATAGATGCCGCCGAATCTCTCTGAATACTGCCCTCTGTGGTTATTGAGATACTTGTCGCCACGTATGAAGTTCTCGTAGCTGAGAGCATCCTGAGGAGTTGCCCAGTTCATCTTTGTGAGCTCTTCCTGAGTAGGGATGTAGAGGAGAACGCCCTTGTTGGTCACTCCGTCTCCGTTGGAATCAGCTGTTTCCTTGCAGATGTAGCTGTAGCGGTTACCGCTCTGTCCTGTGTATGAAAGACTTACAGTAGTCTTGAGGATGCGTGCATACTTAGGTGAAGTATAAGAAATCATACCCATTACCTTGTGAGGCTTGTCGAACACTGAATAGGACAATGTCGGATTTGACGCATCAAGGGACAGGTAGTTCTGCCAGTTGGAAAGTGCAACTGAAGAAGAACCGTCGTTTACAGAGTATGAGTGGCCGAAGGTATATGAAGCCATAAGGTCAAGGCCGAAGTTGAAGTGCTTGTTTACCATCGCACTCAGAGAGTAGGTATAACCCATATTGGTATTCTCAAGGGCAACGATTGCGCTGTAGTCCCTGTTGACAGAGTAGTAATTTGATATACTGTTAGGATTTGACTCTGCTGTCTCGGCATTTACAGCATATACCTTTGCGGTGTTGGAGAGTGCAAGGTTGCGGAAGAATACGTTGTTGAGAGTCTTTGAATAGAGGGCGTCAACAGTGAGTTTCCATCCGTAACCGAAGTCGTGGTCATATCCGAGGTTTACACGGAATACCTGAGGATATTTGAAGTTGCGGTTGAGGGTATTGATGGTTGCTTTTCCACCGGCTGCAGCAGCACCTGTCTTAACGACATCCTCATATGGATTGCTTGTCAATGGGAAGGAAGCATCAGGATTGTTGACCTGGATTGACTTGGCCTCTACGCCAGTATTGTTGTAAGCATTTGAAAGCCAAACGAATGGAACACGGCCAGTGAAGAGTCCGGCACCACCCCTGAGGAGAGCCTTATGATCCTTGTCCATCCACCAACGGAAACCGATTCTAGGTGAGAACAGAGGGGTTGCCTTAGGAACGATACCCACATTTTCACCTGAGTTGTTGGAAATTTCAGTAGCGTTGAAGCCTTCGTTTGCAGTAGGTTTGTTCAGAAGAACAGGGATGTCCATCCTGACACCGTAGGTAAGGGTGAAGTTTCTGTTAGGTCTCCACTCGTCCTGGGCATAGAGTCCGAACTGTGCGGCTACTGTAGTAGCTGCCCACCTTGGGCTGTCAACTCCTGGGACCTCTGTATCTGCATACCTATAGTTGAATTGTGCGCATTTGTTCGCGAAGAAGTCAGCGATGGAGTTGAAGGTATATCCACCATATGCATACTGGAGGAATAGGTTGTTGAAACGATAGATTTCGTTGTGGGTACCTACAGTGATGGTGTGGTTACCAGCATAGAGGAATACGTTGTCGGAAATGGTGTAGGTGTCGGAGTTCATTGCATTCGCACCTGAAGAAAATTCAGTTCCGATGTTCACATAAACCTTATCCTTGATGTACATATTGGCACCTGGATATGCCACGTCCCTCTTGTCCCTTACAAGGACTGCCGTTGCCCTGAATTCGTTGGCCACCTTGTCTGAAGGCCTGGAGTTGAGTTCGAGGACGACGGTGTTCGTAAGGTCGGACATCTTGTAGGATGAGTTATTGAAGTAGTAAGTTGAAGAACTTGAACTGTACTTGTCAGAATATGCATCCATCAACTGGTAGCGGAGCATCATCTTGTTCCTGTCATTGATATTCCAGTCGAGACGGAGCATTGCGTTGATTGACTGGCTGTTGACCTGGTGCTGACCGAAACTCTCTGCCACTGGGTTGTCATTGTGATAAGTCTTGCTGTAGTGGTCGATGATGGCCTGTGCAACTTCTGAGTCGAAGTACTCGTGCTGGACGCCGTTAATGTCAACAGGCTTAGAGAGTTTCATCTTCTCAGTCTCGTAAGTATTGTTCTCCGGACTATAAATGTTAGGATAAGATTTGCGGTAGTACTCTGCACTTGCGAAGATGAAGAGTTTGTTCTTCACGATTGGCGCACCGATGGTGAAACCATAGGTCTGGGTGTTCTGGGAATCATATTTCTTCCTGTTCTCGACATCTGCTCCAGGAGTGGTTCCGATGAAGTCCTGGTTGTTGAAATATGCGTAGGCAGAACCCTTGACGGTGTTGGTACCTGATTTGGTGATGGCATTGATTGCACCTCCTGTAAATCCTGACTGACGAACGTCAAAAGGAGCTACGACAACCTGGATTTCCTCGATTGCATCAAGGGCAACTGGGTTGGCGCCCGTCTGACCACCGTTGGTTCCTGAAGCTGCAAGACCGAAAGAGTCGTTCGCAACAGCACCGTCAATCTGGAAACTGTTGTAACGGTTGTTGGAACCTGCGAAAGAAATACCTCCGTCCTTGTTTACGGATGCCTGAGGAGTATATTTTACGATGTCATATATACTTCTGTCGATGGTCGGCATGTTCTCAACCGCACTGAGGTTGAAGTTTGCGCCGGCACCTGTCTTGGAAGCGTTGAATGAACCTTCAGCAGTGAGAACTACCGCATCAAGTTCATTTGAAGCCTTCATGACGACATCAATTGTGTAAGGGTCACCGAGAGTAAGGATCACGTCGGTAAACTTCACTGTTCCCATTCCCAAGAAAGACACTTCCACTGTGTAAGGACCACCGGAACGCATACCGTTGATGTTGAAGCGTCCCTGTGCGTTGGCAATCGCAGCATACTGCGTACCTGAAGGAATGTGGACAGCTACAATCGCAGCGCCGGTCAAAGGATCCTGATTTTCATCAGTAACACTACCTGAAAGAGCTGAGGTAGTGACTTGTGCAGATGCACTAAAGACAGTCAATACCCCCCCCAGAAGGAGTGCTAAGAGTTTAATGACTTGTTTCATAACCGTTTAGTTATAGTTAATTAGAAATTTACGGCGCGAAGATAGTACAATTTAATCAATTCCGAAAGACTTAACCGTTTTTTAATGGTTTACGCAGGGATTGACAGGAAAGTTTTTGGACTATAACATTAATTCCATTTCATCTCTTGTTTCAGCAACTCGTAGATATATGAAGGGCTTTGTATATATAAATCACCATCCATATCTTGTAATTGCTGATAAACTTTGGAGTTGTACACTATTTTCAGGGCATCTGTAATGTCAATGGCAGAATCAACGACAAGATACTCCGTCAATTTGTCCACAATCCTGTTAATGAGGAATTCTTTCTGATTCTTTGCTATCATATACGCTTGAGACATTGAAGTGATTTTTCGGTGCCAAAGAAGAATTGGCTGTTCAATTCCTTATATGTCAATTCACGACCGAGATCATCAATAGTCAACGTGCCCTCTTCATATCGGCCCAGAAGATATGCAACACCATCATTGGCAATTGGTCCTATAATTATATCGTATTCATGAGTATAGTTCAGTTCACGATTACGATTCTTGAATATGAAATCAGCCCACTCTCTGCATGGTTTGTCAAACCTTAGAACTTTGAGCTCACCATTATCCAATAGTTCTTCATTAAATTCATATTCCTGAATAACAGGATAACCACCGAACAATTTTGCCTTCTTTGCAGCAAGCTGTTCTGCCTGTGAACGGATGTCTGTCAGGTAGAAGCCCTGACCGAAGTCTTTGTATTTGTTAGATTTCTCAAGATTAATTGTCTCGAAATCTACATTTGTTCCATGATACAGTATCATCGCAGAGTTCCTCCATTATTAAGGCAGCATACGATAAGATCATCTACAGCATCATCGAGGGACAGTAAGTGTTCAATCTCATAGAACTCAACGAGGAAATGGATACCTTTGAAGTGATACAAGTATTCAAAAGCAGTTTGCACCGAAAGTCGGAACCGCTTAGCGAATGCTCTGATACAAGCATTTATGTAAGGAATTTGATACTTGCCACCCATAGGGATTACCATTTACTATTTATGTTATGGCATTCCAAGCGCCATAACTCAACAAAGATATAATATTTTTGTCAATGTCACGATGAATATTGTTTTAATATTTCAAACTCACAATCGATTTTTGGCATGATTCATAAGAGAATGCTTAACGAAATACGTAGGGAATTTTTGAAGTTATGATTTTTGTACGTATATTTGCGGGCTGAAATCGGGTGCGTGGTGCACGAGGAGTGCGGACGATCCGGAATGTGGAGAGATTTGGCTGCTTGCAACCACACTAAAAAATGCTAAAATGTTGACTCGGGTCATCTGCTCAGGATGCCCTTTCCATATCAATGTTTTTGTGTTTTTATGACGGCTCCGCATTTTGTGGGGCTTTTTTATTGTTGTAGATGTCTCGACTGCGCTCGACATGACACGACATCCCGAACAAGGCGACAGCCGAATGGAGGGATCTGTTTTGAATAATATACATATAATATATAGACAATGAACTATCTATTTACATCAGAATCAGTGTCCGAAGGACATCCTGACAAGGTATCAGACCAGATTTCAGATGCCATCCTCGACGAATTCCTCCGTCAGGACCCGGAGGCGAAGGTAGCCTGCGAGACATTCTGCAGCACCGGCCTCGTGGTTGTAGGAGGAGAAGTCCGTTCGGAAGACGCCTATGTGGACATCCAGACCACTGCAAGGCGAGTGATTAACGGAATCGGCTACAACAAGGCCGAATATATGTTCGACGGGAACTCCTGCGGCGTGCTATCCGCACTCCATGAGCAGAGTGCCGACATCAACAGGGGCGTCGTGGTTGCCGATGCCGACGAACAGGGAGCCGGAGACCAGGGTATGATGTTCGGCTACGCCTGCCGTGACACCGAGGAGTATATGCCTCTGCCGCTCGCCCTCTCACATCGCATCCTCCAGATTCTCGCAAAGATACGCAAGCAGACTCCGGAGCTGATGCCTTACCTGCGTCCTGACTCGAAATCACAGTTCACCATCGAATACGACGGGGACACTGGCAAGCCGGTACGCGTGCATACAATCGTGGTATCCACCCAGCACGAGGAGTTTGTACCCGAAAGCCTCGGAAGGATGAGCTACGCCGACGGCATCGCTCAATACGGACAGAACCGCGTGGACAAGGCCATGCAGGAGAAGATTCGCGAGGATGTGAGGAATATCCTCATCCCGATGCTCATCGAGGAACTGCCGGCCGAGACTGCCGCCCTGTTCAAGGACGACTACATCCTCCATGTCAATCCGACAGGCAAATTCGTAATCGGAGGCCCTCACGGAGACACAGGACTGACAGGACGCAAAATCATCGTGGATACTTACGGCGGAAAGGGAGCACACGGCGGCGGAGCGTTCTCAGGCAAGGACCCGTCCAAGGTTGACCGTTCGGCGGCTTATGCTGCAAGGTACATCGCCAAGAACATGGTGGCTGCCGGAGTAGCCGACGAGATACTTGTGCAGGTGTCTTATGCCATCGGAGTGGCAAGGCCTGTCAGCATATTCGTAAACACTTACGGAACAGCTGCCAAAGGACTGGACGACAGCTTCATAGCAGAGAAGATAAACGAGATCTTCGACCTGAGGCCTGCCAAGATCATCGAGAAATTCGGGCTGAAGAAGCCTATCTATGAGGCTACGGCCGCATACGGACATGTGGGAAGAAAGCCGTACAAGGCCACAGTGACGATGATGCGTCACGGCGTGAAGACTCAGGAATATGTGCAGTTCTTCGGATGGGAGCTGCTTGACAGCGTGGATATGGTTAAGAAGGCTTTTGGACTCTAAAGCCTCTCCATTTCACGACGGAGGTCTTTTTCCTTGATGGAGGCACGTTTGTCGTACTCTTTCTTACCTCTGGCAAGGGCTATGAGAAGTTTCGCATAGCCCTTGTCTGATATATAGAGCTTGACTGCGACGATTGTGAGGCCTTTCTCCTTGACCGACCTATGGAGCTTTGTGAGTTCCTTGCGGGTCAGAAGCAGCTTGCGGTCGCGGCGCGGGTCATGTTTTCCCCATGTGCCCCACCAATAGTCCGCCACATGCATGTTCTTGACATACAGCTCATTGTTATTGAAATAGCAGAATGCGTCCACGAGAGATGCCTTGCCCGACCTGATGGACTTGATTTCGGTTCCCGTCAGCACAATCCCAGCCTGAAAGGTCTCAATGAACTCATAATCAAACGAGGCCCTCCTGTTCTTTATCTCCACACTGCTTTTTGCTTTTGGCATGACATATCGGTTTAAACTCCGCAAATTTACTGATTTTTTCTATTTTTGCATCATGGGCAGGAAATCATTTATACCGATACCGGAGATGGCTCAGTTGCCTCCGGCAGAACAGATTGACGTCGAGGGGATTGTTCGGGATTATCTTGACGGGGGCATCGACCTTATATGCATCCTGGGGCCTACGGCTTCGGGGAAGACTCGGTATGCGGTGGAGCTGGCCGGCCGGATCAATGAGATCTGCAAGGTGGAAATCATTTCAGCAGACTCCAGGCAGGTGTACCGCGGGATGGACATAGGCACCGGGAAGGATCTGGATGAATATGGTGACATCCCATACCACCTGATTGACATAGCGGACCCCGGCAGCAAATACAACATATTCGAGTACCAGAGGGACTTTGAAAAGGTTTACAAGGAAATCCGCGAGCGGGGCAACATCCCGATATTATGCGGAGGCTCAGGACTTTACATTGAAGCCGCCACCTGCGGATACTCCCTGCCGGAAGTCCCAGCCGACCCGGCGCTGAGGGTGGAACTCGAAAAAGAAAGCACGGAAGACCTCGTGGCAAGGCTCGCCAGTCTGAAGCCGCTGCACAACACCACCGACTACGACACGCGCAAAAGGCTTATAAGGGCTTTGGAAATAGCCATTTACGAGGCTGAACACCCGGTTGCGAGGACATCATATCTCCCTAAGAACACATATTATATAGGAACACTCGTAAGCCGGGAGGTACGCAACGAGCGGATAGACCGTCGCCTCGATGCCAGGCTCCAGGAAGGCATGGTTGAAGAAATCCGGAGCTTGATTGACGGGACCCACCCTGCCATAGTCCCGGACAAGGACGGCATAAGGCATCCCATACCTGCGGAAGACCTTATATATTATGGTCTCGAATACAAATTCGTGACTTTATATCTGACCGGAGAACTCACTTACGACCAGATGCGCACCCAACTCGCCACAGCCATCCACCAGTTTGCCAAGAGGCAGATGACCTGGTTCCGAGGGATGGAGCGCAAAGGCATCAGAATCCATTGGGTGGAGGTCTGAATCCACCTTGAGGAATGTACCCTTCCCTGAAAGTGGAAGTTCACAGAATCACTTATGCTTCAGTCCTGATAGAACTTGGATCTGACTGATACTCCGGAAGGAGTAAGGAAATGGTGGTTTTCATCTTTCCATCTGTCTTCGTCCCACCTCGGGCTGACATAGTCCCCCTCATGGTCCGCAACGAAAGACAGATAAGTGATTTCAATCCCCTGTGCAAGATATTGCGACTCATAGAATGTCTGGACCTCGAAAAGAGCCTCCACGGCGGTGCGTCCGCATACCGAACTGAGTTCGCTCTCATACAATCTATCGTGATCCTCCCCGTAAATATCGGTAGCACAGGCAAGTATCTTCAGGCCGTTCTGCTCCGCCATTGCTCGGGAATATTCATGGAGATAGCGGCTGTCAGTTTTCAGATGGACTATTCCTCCCGGTTTCAGGAAATTGCGGTATCTGTTCATAAACAATGGACTGGTTAGCCTCTTTTTCTCCCTGCCGATCTGAGGGTCGGCAAAAGTAATCCAGATTTCAGACACCTCACCCGGTGAGAAAAGCGATTCAAGGAACTCGATTCGGGTGCGCAGGAAAGCCACATTGGCAAGAGAATGTTCCTCGACATATTTGGCACCCTTCCAAAGACGGGCCCCTTTGATGTCGATACCGATATAATTGCATGACGGATTGCGCTCCGCAAGATCTGCCGTATATTCTCCCTTACCGCACCCGAGCTCCACGACTATTGGATTGTCATTCCCGAACATATCAGCCCCCCAACGGCCTTTGAGAGGGTGGTCGTGACCGAGAACCTGGTCGGTGGAAGGCTGCACGAGGCATTTGAAGGTTTCGTTCTCCTTGAATTTTCTGAGTTTGTCCTTTCCCATTTTTATTCATGATTATGTTTCAGGATGACCCCCATGCCATGCAGTCCTGATATATCGGGCAACGAGAGATACATTTTCCATTCCCCCGCCTCTACAGGAACCGCTCCTGTGCGGTATTGAACCGAGAAATCATGTACTGAACCTCCCTGACCCCCGAATGAGTCCAACGGGACATAAACTGTTTCTGAATATGCTTTTCCTGACGGAGATATCAAATCTATTCCTACAGGAAATTCTGCCAATTTGGAAAACTCTTTGGCGCGGCAATCAATTCGGGAATATAAAGATATGTCATAGTTCGCCGTGGTGTCGGACATTTCGAGAATGAATTGCAGACGGCCAAGCGAATCCGCCTTGGTGACAGGAACATACAACACGTCCTTGTCCAGAGACGAACATCCGGAGAGGATTAACGCAGAGGACATGATGGCAAAAATTGCCGCCAACCGAAATTTTCCTGAAAGTGATGACATCCGGATCAGTCGTTATCAGCCGGTTTTGCAGATGATTCTTCCCCTTTGGCAGACTGTTGAGGCTTCTGACGCTTGTCCCGTTTCTGCCACTGACGTTTGTCCGGCCTCCTCTGACCTCCATCCTGCTGTCTCTGCGATGCCTCCTGAGGCTTCTGGACTGATTCCTGGTCTGCCGGGGCATTGTTGTTCTTCGGAGATTTCTTTTTCTTGCGGCGTCTGCGCGACTCATCAAAACGGGTAATGCTGTCATCGCCTACGGCTGTCACGAACTCTGGAACAGAAGGCTCCGGCTCTGTCTGGAGAGATTCAGGCTTGATGCCGTTGCGGTTCATCTTGATGATTTCACGGACCTCTGAAGCATCGAGCGCATAGAGGTTGGAAAGCGAGGTCTGGTCATAGGAGAAATACATTATCTCCTTAAGGATATCAGTCTTCATCAGATAGGCAAGGCCGTCCTCGAACTCGAGAGGTCCTGTCACCTTCGGAATCCTTGACTGGGCATCCATATAGGCCGCGGTCTCATAGTTGAGGCAGCATTTCAGCTTGCCGCACTGGCCTGCCAGCTTCTGTGGATTGAGGGAGAGGTCCTGACAACGCGCCGCAGAGGTTGTAATAGACTGAAAACTTGATATATAGTTGGAGCAGCACAGTTCCCTACCGCACACACCGAGGCCGCCTATGAGACCTGCCTCCTGGCGGGCGCCAATCTGCTTCATCTCTATCCTGATGCGGAATTCGTCGGCAAACACCTTGATAAGCTGCCTGAAATCCACACGCCCGTCGGCTATGTAATAGAAAATCGCCTTGGTGCCGTCTCCCTGGAACTCGACATCGCCAATCTTCATCTCGAGTCCGAGCTCCGCCGCAATCTGGCGCGAGCGTATCATCGTCTCATGCTCACGGGCTATGGCCTCCTGCCATTTTTCAATATCGAAAAGCTTTGCCTTGCGATAGATTCTCTTGAACTCGAATGTATCAGGGTTGATTCTCTTGCATTTCATCTGGCGGGCCACTATTGGTCCTTCAAGAGTCACAATGCCGAGATCGTGACCGTTGGTGGCCTCGACTATTACAAGGTCTCCTGTCTTGATGCTCTGACCCGAGGCATTGCGGTATATCGCTTTCCTCGTATTCTTGAAGCGGACCTCGAAGAATTCCTTGTATTGTTCCTGGCTGACTCCCTGGAGCCAGTCATAGACCTCCAGCTTGCAACATCCGATACGGTAATTGCAATCGAGTTCTCCGGTGTCGTTTCGCTCCACGGTACAACCTCGGGAGCAGTCATATTGTTTTGATTCAGTCATATATAGATTCGCGAATTATCATTTCATATTCAGGAACATCCGGTTCACAAGGTCTGTGAATATGATCTTTGAATTCACATTCCTGTCAATCAGGGATACCGCTTTCCCGAGTTCCGGGAAAATTCTTCCGGAAAACGAGGCGGGACATCCCGATGCAGCCTTTTCGAAAAAATCCTTGTAACCGTCCTGTATATCGGCAATTTCAGGCAGTTTCTGCTGAAGCAGGAAAATCTTCCTGAGGCAGTCGGAGACAAATATACAAAATGCTTTCTGTTTTTCACGCGACTGTGCAGCAAGTTCATTCTCAACACATTCCAAAGCGCCAAGCAGATCCCTTGCCAACAGACGGTCCATCAGGTCCGAGAAAATGTCCATGAAAGCGGTCTCATCCTCGTCCTCTCCCTCCGGCCTGCGTGACCTGACCAATGCTGCCTCATCCTTGCCGAGAGGAAGGACCCTTATGCTCTGGCATCTTGAGAAAATCGTCTGGAGGACATTCTCGGGGGAATGGGTGATGAAAAGGAAAAGAGTGTTCTCCGGCGGCTCCTCGACAAGCTTAAGCAGACGGTTAGCCGTTTCCTGGTTCATTTTCTCCGGCAGATAGAAGACTACGGCCTTCCACCCGTCGGACACGGCCGAAAGAGACAGCTTTGAGATGAGGTTCTTCGCCTCCGCTACCGCTATCAGACCATTCTTGCTCTCTATGCCTATGGCTTTCTGGAGATCTGCCTCGGTAAAATATGGATCCGCACAGGCGAGTGAACGCCAATAGCTGATATAGGAATCCGATGTCGGCTTGTCATCTGAAGTTTTAGGTCCTTTGTTGACCGGGAAAATAAAATGCAGGTCAGGATGTATCAGCTTCGAAACCTGACGGCAGGACGGACATTCGCCGCAGGAATCCCCATCCTTATGGTTGCGGCAATTGAGATACTGGACGAATGCAAGGGCAAGGGCCAAGGCTCCGCATCCGTCATTCTCATAAAGAAGAATGGCGTGAGGCACCCTGCCGCTGTCTGCCATTGCCCTGAGGGCTCCGGCAACTTCCCTGTTTCCTATTATATCAGCAAACCGCATGACAAGTTCATGTTACAAACAGACTTAGCTGTTCCTTATAGCCACAAAATGAGCGAGTTGCACAAGAGTGGCCTTTTCAAACGTTTCCTCAAGAGTGTCGAGTGCACCGACAGCCTCACGGATATACGAGTCGAGCATCTGCTCCGCCCTGCGCAGACCTCCATTCTTCTTCACAAATGAAATAATCTCGTCCCTGTTGGCAGGATGGGCGACAATGTCCTTTACCAACTGACGCACACGCTGCTCTTCCTCAACCGGGACCTGCGAGAAAGCCCCGAGAAGCGGAGCCGTTATCTTCTGCTCCGTCACATCCACGCCGAGAGGCTTCCCGACCGATTCCCCTCCGTCATAATCTAGGATGTCGTCCTTGATCTGGAAAGCAAGCCCGAGAGCTGTCGCATAACGGACAGCAGCATCTTCATATTCAGGAGAAGCGCCGACCGACACGGCTGCAGAACGGCATGTCGCCTCAAACAAAGAGGCTGTCTTGCAATAGATTATCCTGCAGTAATCCTCTTCTACGGTATCTCCGCTCATGGCTTTCTGAAGCTGGAGCATTTCTCCTTCGGCAAGGTCGCTGAGTGTCTTGGAAAAAATGCGGATCACTTTTGTATCAGTCTCGGTGTCACCGATTATCATATCCATGGCCTTGACAAGCCAATAATCCCCGACGAGAACCGATACCGCCGGCCCCATCAGGGAATAGATTGTCGGCATTCCGCGCCTTCTGTCACTTTCATCCGCGACATCGTCATGGAGCAAGGTAGCATTATGCAGCAGCTCGGAGGCTGCTGCATATCTGATTGTTGCTTCCGTTATTCCATTGCCGCAAGAGCATGCTCTTGCAACGAGAAGGGCAAGAAGAGGGCGGAGCTGTTTACCTGAACGCGACAGAATCCTAGCGTTGGTCGTATCCAGAAGGTCAATGTCGCTTTTCAGGACGTCATGTATCGCCTTCACAACAGCCGTCCAATCACCGCCGAGATGTTCCCTGACAAGAGCTATATTCATTCTTTAGAAATAGAAGGCAAGGGAAAGTGTCACTCCCCCGAAGTTCTTGTCCTTGAATGAGTTGACAACAGTATCAGCGGCCTCACTGACATTCGCTTTTGCAAGAGAGCCGAAGTTCCAGTTGTATCTTGCATTTATCTGGAACCTCCAGATATCGATACCGGCACCTAAACCGACACCATATTCCCAACGGTTCAAGTCTGTCCAGTTCTTGATGTTATTGTTTAGTCCGTATCCGACGAACGGAGCAAACTCAACGAACGGACGGCATATTATTAAGTCCGGTCCCCATTGTACGGATACTGGAACTTCAAGATAGCCTACATTGATGTTGGAAATATCTTCAAACTTTGATCCCTTCACCTGATAAAGGATGGATGGCTGGATGGCGAATCCAAGAGGAAGCTTGAACTTGAAGGCCAGGCCAGCATGGTACTGGGTAAGGGTCGAGCTCTTGATATCCTTGAATCCGGTCGAGAATGTACATCCTCCTATGACTCCGACATTGTGCTTTGCATACATTGCAGTCTCACCGGCACACAGCAGGAGAATGCAGGCGGCGATTGCCGCAAAAAAGGTCTTCTTCATGATATTGTCTGGTTAAGAATATTAGAGGAGAGATTCGATCTTCGCTGCTATGGTTGCCTTGGGAGCAGCACCGACAAGCCTGTCCACAAGCTCGCCGTTCTTGAAGAAAAGAAGTGTAGGAATGCTCCTGATGCCGTATTTCATCGGAACATCCTCACATTCGTCCACATTGCATTTGCAGATGACGGCCTTGCCTTCGTATTCACCGGCAAGTTCCTCTACAACAGGGGCTATTGCACGGCATGGACCGCACCATGTTGCCCAGAAATCCACCATTACAGGCATTTCCGTATTAAGAGTTTCAGCGAAATTCGCATCTGTGATGATTTTTGCCATAACTTTAAAATTTAGATGATGAATAAAACAGATCTCTCCATTCGTTGCGCTCAGTCGAGATGACAGTATCAGTCAAACTCCCGTCGAGGTGACAGAATCCGTCAGCCGGTGACATAACAGAGAAATCCGGTCACAAATATAAATATTTGCAACCGGAAATACAATTTTTCATTTTCAGCCTCTAATAGGATTGCTCCACGGCCCATGTGAACGCCCTGAGTCCAAGTGCAGGAGTGTCTTCATCCTTTTCCTTAACTGCCTGAAGGATGGCATCCACCTTGTCGTCTGGTACGAATGCAAGAATTGCATTGTTCTGTGTGGGCCATGCGTGGTTGCCGAGGTGAGGTTCTCCGGTCTCGCTTCCTCGTCCGCAGATGTCCTGCCACATAGTCATTCCGCGGCATCCGAGACTTTCGATTATGTCGGCGATTTCCATGTTGTAGGCCTGGTTGTATGCTATGAATATTGCTTTCATTTCTTTTTGTTTTTAGATCCCTCGGCTTCGCTCGGGATGACAGTCATTGGAGTTACTCGGGATGACAGTCCGTTGCGAAGCCGTGAGTGATTATTATATAGCGGCCTTTGCTGCTTTGCGCTGCTGACGTTTATCCTGCCATGTTGCGAATGAAGCATAAATGGTAGGAATGATGATCAATGTAACAAGTGTCGAGATTGAAAGTCCCCATGCCACTACCATACCGAGCGAGCGCCATGTCTCTGCACCTTCACCTGTTCCGAGTGCCATAGGAAGCATACCGAGCACGGTGGTGAGTGTCGTCATGAGGATAGGCCTCAGACGGGATTTGGCTGCAATTATTGAAGCCTCTATTACTCCGACTCCCCTTTCACGCTGAAGGATAGTGTAGTCGATAAGCACAATACCGTTCTTCACCACAATACCCATGAGGATGAGGATACCGATAAGTCCCATGACTCCAAGAGGCGTTCCGGTGACAACCAATCCGATGATAACACCGACGAATGCGAATGGAATGGAGAACATGATTACGAACGGGCTCATGAACGACTCGAACTGAGATGCCATCACAATGTAAACCAATATGATAATCATTACAAGCAGGGTGATGAGCTGTCCGAAGGTTTCCTGCTGGTCCTCGAACGAACCGCCGATCTTCACTGCGAAGTCAGTAGGCATCTCCGTAGAATCTATGCACTCCTGAGCCTGTGCAACTGCATCTGAAAGGGCCACACCATCGGCAACGACACCCTGTACGGTGATCATCCTCTCACGGTTCTTCCTCTCGATTGAAGGCGGAACCTGAGTCTCAATGACAGTTCCGAGGTCCTTGATGCGGATTCCCTTGCCCATGCTGTTGTAAACCATTATGTTCTCAATATCTTCGAGACTTGTCCTGAACTCAGGTGCGAGCCTTACACGGATGTCGTACTCTTCTCCGTCCTCCCTGTAGTATGACTGGGTGGATCCGTTGATGGATGCCCTGAGGAACGAAGCCGCTGTCGTACTGTTGAGTCCATTGACCGCAAGCTTGGTCCTGTCAAAATCGACCTGATAACCAGGGATGTACTCGTCACGGCTCAATGTTACCTGTGAGCACATGCCTCCTTCAAGCATCTTCTCCTTGATTTCGTTGGCAACCCGGTCGGTCTCGAAGAAATCGAATCCGTAGATTTCGACATCTACTGTGGAAGCTCCGCCCTGTCCGCCGCCACCTTCTGTCACCTTGGCTTTCTTGAGTTCAGGGTATTCTGAAAGGATTCCCCTTACGACATCGGCTATTTCAGAGCAGGACCTCTCACGGGTGGACATACTTCCAATGTTGATGTTGAATGCCATGATATGGGTTCCGTTGCTCTGCATGGCGGCATAGGAGTTGTCTGTATCTGCCTCACCGAGAGAGTATGAACATGCTTCGATTTCAGGTATAGCCTCCTTGAAGCGTCCGTAAAGTTCGTGGGCAAGGGCTCTCGTAATGTCCTGACCTGTTCCGGCAGGAAGCTCAAGGTTCAGGGTGATACGCCCCTGGTCGCTCTTTGCAAAGTATTCTGTCTTCATCTTTGGCCCGAGCAGGAGGATGGTTGCTGCAAAAATTGCCAAAGCACTGCAAACGACCACTGTCCTGTGATGAACGCACCAGTTGATAACATGTCCGTAACCTCTTGAAAGCCAGTTGATGAACTTGTTGAAGTTACCGAAAATCAAATCGTGGAGCTTTCCGGTCTTTGGTTTGTAACGGAGGAACTGTGAGCAGAGCATCGGGATGAGAGTCAATGCACCGATGGTTGAGACCACCATGATGATTGAAGTGATCCATCCGAGCTGCTTGAACATCACGCCGGCCATACCGTTGATCATGGTAAGAGGCATGAACACGCAGAGCATCGTGAGGGTTGAAGCCACAACCGAGATACCTACCTCCTGTGTCGCATGGACCGCAGCCTCCTTAGGCTTAGCACCGCGCTCAAGGTGGGTCGATATATTCTCGAGAACCACGATGGCATCGTCCACGACCATACCGATTGCAAGGGACAGGGCGGACATTGATATGATATTCAATGTATTTCCTGTCGCAAACAGGTACATCAAGGATGCGAGGAGTGAAATCGGGATGGAGAGGATGATGATAAATGTAGCCCTCCACCTTCCAAGGAAGAGATAAACTACGAGCATCACGATGAGGAAGGTGACAATAATTGTATCCTTCAACGAGTTGATGGAGTTGATGATATTGGTTGAACTATCCATCACCGTAGTCACCTGAATATCAGCAGGAAGGGTCTTTACAATCTTCTCCATCTCTTTCTTGACGCCCTTGATCACGCTCACGGCGTTGGCATCGGTCTGCTTCTGGATTACAATCTGGGCACCCGGCTGGCCGTTGATGTATGCCTCCTGATATTTCTCCTGGATGGTATCCTCTACACGGGCTACATCCCTAAGATATACGGCCCTGCCGCCTGAATAACCGACGACAATATCTTCCATCTGCGACGGATCGTCAAATTCCTTCTCCACACGGATTGTATATGCGTTGGATCCGACATCAAGAGAACCGCTCGGGATGTTCTTGTTCTCATAAGCTATGATGTTTGATATGGTGCTGACGGTGAGCCCGTAAGCTTCAAGCTTGTTCGGGTCGCAATACACCTGGATCTCCCTTTCCGGGGCACCTGCGACTGATACTGTACCTACGCCAGATACCCTCGCAAGCGGGGTTGCTACCTGGTCGTCTAGGATTTTCTCCAATGCAGGAAGGCTTTCGTTTGCGGTAGCCGCCATGATCATGATAGGCATCTCGTCAAGCGAGAATTTGAAAATCATAGGCATGGAAGCTCCGTCAGGAAGCTGCGAGTTCACGGCGTCAAGCTTGTCCCTGACATCGTTTGTCGCAACATCAATATCTACACCTTCATTGAATTCCAATGCAACGATTGAAATATTCTCCTTTGAGTTTGAAGTAATGTTCTTCAAGTCGCTGACTCCGTTGAGGGAGTTCTCAAGTAGCTTCGAGAGGTTGTTCTCGATATCTTCTGCACTGGCTCCCGGATATGAAGTCATCACGAGAATGACATTCGCATCGAATTTAGGGAACCTGTCTATGGATATGTTTACAAGCGAGAACACTCCGAATATGGCCAGGGCTACGAAAATAAGTGCCGTGGTCACCGGGTTGTTGACTGCTTTCCTATATATACTCATATTTGTATCTAATTATTTATGAGACTATTTCACAGTCTCAACCTTGATTCCACCCTTCAGTCTTGACTGACCTCCGGTAACAACGATATCACCTTCATTGATACCTTCAAGAACCTCGAATTTCTTGCCGATTCTGCGTCCGAGCTTAACAACCCTGAAATCTACGGTATTGTCAGCATTGAGAACATAAACGAACCTCTCGCCAGAACCGGTCTGCTTCACGACAGCCACATCCGGAATGATGACACTCTGCCTTGTGCCGAAGTTTACGGTCGCCCTTACGAACATGCCCGGACGAAGAGTCTTGTAGTTGTTAGGGACGATTACCTCTGCTGTGAAAGTCCTTGTAGTTGCATCAATCGTAGGATAGATGCGGTTCACCTTGCCACTGAACGTCATACCAGGAAGCGCATCTGCAGTGATTGACACCGAGTCACCTTTCTTCACCTTGGTGTAGTCAACCTCCGAGATGGCAATGAGCATCTTCACCGGAACGATCTGCTCAACGGTATAAAGAGGCTGGCTCATCGTGTACATGTCGCCTGCATCGTAATTTCTTGCAGTGATCACACCGTCAACCGGAGATACGAGCACTGAGTTCTCGAGAAGATTCTCGTAGTTGGTCTTGCTAACCTTGTAGGCAAGCTCGATGGCGTCAAGGTCGGATTTTGAAAGACCGCCGGCATCATAGAGACCTTTGAGTCGGTTGTATTCGATTTCATTGTTCTTCATCTGAAGCTCAATCTGGAAAAGCTGAGTCTTATCCATCTCCGCAACAACCTGACCTTTGGTCACATAGTCACCGATTTCGACATATATCTTGCTGATTCGTCCGCCGCTCTGCGGTGCGATGTTGTTCTTTACATAGGCCTGTACCGTGGATGTATATACCTCTGTCTGGTCCACACCTTCAATTACTGCTGTTGCAACCTGAACTTTCGGAGTCTCTTCCTGAACGGCTGCTGTCTTCTGGCTCTTGTTCTCACCTGAATTTCCGCAAGCTGCCACAGACAGGACGGCAGCTGCAACGAGAGCATAATTCAAAATCTTTTTCATCTATCTTATTCCTTATTATTCTTCAATAAAATCATGTCCGAGTGTCTGCTCCAGCTGTGCCTTTGCAACCACGAAATTGTAAATCGCCTGTGACTGCGCGAGCCTTGCCTGGGTGAGGGCAAGCTGAGCGTCGTTAAGCTCAATCAATGTTCCACGACCTACCTGATAGGATTTCTCAGCTATATCATAAGCCTTCTGGGCGGAAGCTACGGCATCCTCGGCTGCGTAGAAGCTTTTCATATTGGTCTCCATGGTGTTGAGACTCTGCCTGATGGATATCTTCAGCTGCCTTTCGGTGTTTACGGTCTGGAGCTGAACCTGCTCGTAGGTGTTCTTTGCCTGACGAATGGCATTGTATCTCTTTCCGCCTGCAAAGATAGGAATGGAAAGGCTTAAACCTACATAAGAATAAGGGGTCCACCTGTAGTTGCTGAACTTGAAATCGTTGGTCATCGCATTGTAGCTGAAGTTGAAGGCAGCAGACAATGTCGGGATGTTCGCATATTTCTGGAGCTTAATGTTCTGCGCAAGCTGCTCTGCCTGGATTGCAAGCTGTTTCATAGTTGTGTTGTTGGCAAGAGAGATGCTGTCATGCTGATGGATGTCATAGAACATGTGCTCCGAATAATCCTCAAGACTTCCTGCGATGTCAATATTAAGATCAAGATCAACACCAAGAACGGCCTTCAGCTGCCAAAGTGACAGTATGATGCTGCTCTCCGCATTGTAAACCTGAGGGATGGCATTGGCCACGGATGTCTTCGCACGGACAAGTTCGAACTCGGAGACTTTCTGGGCATCGAATTTCTTCTGGGTCTCCTCGTAGTTCCTCAGAGCATTCTCATATACCTCTTTATATACATTGAAGGCTTCCTTTGCCATCAGGGTCCCGTAATATGCGTTCTTCACCTGTGTGACCATGTCAAGACGGGAGGCGCGGGCCTTCTCCACGGCCAGTTCCACATCAAGGCCAGAAAGCTTGATACTCTTCCAAAGCTGTGCGTTCACCAGAGGCATAGCAGCCGTGACACCTGCGCTCCAGGTATTCCATCGGCCGACCTCAAGTCCGTTGGCCATAGGGGATTCCGATGCGCTGCCACCTTCTGTCCCTGAGCCTTCGCCGGAGCCATCACCGGAGCCATCACCGCTTCCGGCACCGCCGCCCATCGCACTCATATCAATATCCATATACATAACCTGCTTCTTGATAGTTCTCTGGTACGCACCGGAAATATCAATCTGCGGGAAAAGGGACGCATACGTGCCTTTCTTGGCATATCCCGTCCTTTCAATCTCCTTGTCGGCTACCTTTACCGACACATTCTCGCTCAGGGCTATCTGAAGTGCCTGATCGAGAGTGATTACCAGAGGGGTATCGGATGAATCCGCTTTCTCAAGCAGGAGGTCCACCTCGGTCTTCGGAGCCTCTTCACCCTTCTTTGTTTTCTGCTGCGCACCAGCGGAAACAGGCGCAAGAAGGACGGCCGAAGCAATCACTGTAAATACCGCTAATTTTTTCATTTTCCTTTACACTAACTGTTTATAATTTTCAAGCGGCGCATTGAGCACACATATTGTGCCAACGGCGGTGATTAGCATGGTCTAAATTTCTACATATTTGGTCCAAATTTTTATTTTTTACTATCTTTGTAGGAAAATTTCCCATTATGACCAAGAAAGTAGTGGAATTCAACAATCCGGAAAGACTGTTCGGACCGGAACAGATGACAAGGTACGGATATATCGACAAAATGATATTCGCCTGCGAGATGACAGGTGACAGAAATGTCATGTATGACAATCCGCTAAAGCCGAGGAATCATATAATGTATGTCATTCTGGAGGGTAGAATGGATATAATCGTGAACGGCAATGAATTCTCGTTCGGGAAGAACAGTTTCATAAACATGCCGGTATGGTCCGAAGTGGGAGGAATAAGCTACAGCAAAGACTTCAGGGCACTCGCAACGGCTGCAGAGGAGACAATAGTAAAAGATATATTCCAGAACCGTAATCCTCTGCCACCTGATTTCAAGACCCTGATTGGGTTCAGCATTACTTCAGAAGCGCTCTCTGAAGATGAAACCAAGAAGATAAGCAAGGACATAAATGACATCATAACAGCCCTGTCCGACAAGGAACATCATTTTGTCGAGGAAATCAGCTATGCATATTTCTACATAATGCTGACGGACGTGGCAGACATCGTATTCAAGCGATACGGCACAGGAATACTTGTTCACACTACGGATATGAGAAGATCGGAAGGACTGCTCAAAAATTTCGTGGATTTGCTGACAGCCAACATTGAAAAAGAGACAGAAATTGGGTTCTATGCCGAAAAACTCTGTATATCAAAGCAATATCTCGCATCCATAGTCAAGGAAAAGACCAATGCCACAATCAGTACGGTAATGGCATCAATGAGGATGCAGGTGGCGGCAAAGCTTCTGCGTGACCCGGAACTGACGATAGAACAGATTGCTGCAAGGCTTTCATTCTCGGATCAGTCCTCTTTCGGGAAATTTTTCCGCAAACATTCCGGGATGACCCCTCGTAACTACAGGAGAAGCCTGCGCAAGACTTTGCTTACACTCAGGCCAGAGAATCTGATGCCAATGGCAGGCAAGGACGGTCAGGAATTGAGCGACTTGGCGTAGTGGGTCTCCTTGGGTTTCTGCTTCTGAGGATGAACAGCTGCTGCCGGCTGCTTCTTGATGAAGGCATAGACAAGGAAGCCTGCTCCGATGAGGATGAACGGAATGCTGAGAATCTGTCCCATATTCAGGACCATGGTCTCTTCAAAACCGACCTGAGGTTCCTTGATGAATTCTATCAGAAAACGCATTCCGAAGAGAACCATGAAAAATATGCCGATGAATGTGCCCCTGTAAATTTTGTCAAGCTTGTAACGGTATGCCCACAGCAGCGCAAGACCGAGAAGCAGGTAGCTTAACGCCTCATAGAGCTGGGTAGGATGCTTGGGTTCAGTCTCTCCGCGAAGCTGGAAGACAAAGCCCCATGGAAGAGAGGTAACATCACCATAAATTTCTGAATTGCAAAGATTTCCAAGACGAATGAATGTGGCTGCAAAGCAGACCGCAATACACAGATGGTCCAGAATCCAGACAAAATCGAAATCATTCTTGCGCCCGTAATGGCGAGCGAACCAGATCATTGCCAGAAACAGTGCAATCGTACCTCCATGACTGGCAAGTCCTCCCTTCCAAGGCATGAAGATTTCCCAGAATCCCTGCCAGCTGCCGAAATAATAATCCGGCTGATAGAAGATGCAATGTCCGAGACGCGCACCGACAATCGTACCTATGAGCAAAGTATAGAGAAGCGGGTCCAGCAGGGAAAGGGATATGCCCTCCCTCTTGAAGAACCACTTGAATATGAACCACCCGAGTATGAATCCCGAAACAAAAAGCAATGAGTACCAACGGATCGACACTGCTCCGATATGGAATATCTCCGGGTTCATGTGCCAGTTTATAAACAAAGTCTCTATCATCGTCTCATAGTTTATCTGAATGTGACCACAAAGTCAGCCACGTCAAGCACGAAGTGCATACTTGAAACGTCCATTGATTATGGCCAGTTCCTTGGATTAAATAAAAAAGGGAGAGCACCCCTCAAGGCGCTTTCTCCCTTTATTTCAATTTAGAATTATTTCCTTATTGCTGCGATACCAGGGAGCTCCTTGCCCTCAAGGTACTCGAGCATTGCACCACCGCCGGTGGAAACATAGCTTACCTTGTTTGCGAAGCCCATCTGGGTAACGGCTGCTACGGAGTCGCCACCTCCGACGAGGGTGAACGCACCGTTTTCAGTTGCTTTTGCAAGCATTTCGGCAACCTTGTTGGTACCCTTTGCGAAAGCAGGAATCTCGAACACGCCTACAGGGCCGTTCCAGAGGATGGTCTTCGATTTCATGATGACATCCTCCCAGACAGCGAGCGTGCTTGGAGCAGCATCGACGCCTTCCCACTCGTCAGGTATCTGAGAGTTGAGGCAGATCTTGGTGTTGGCATCGTTGGAGAATGCGTCAGCGATTACAACCTCTTTTGAAAGATACAGTTTCACGCCTTTCTCCTCAGCTTTCTTGAGGATGTTGAGAGCGAGCTCCTGCTGGTCGTCCTCGCAGAGAGACTTTCCGATCTTTCCGCCCTGTGCCTTGATGAAGGTATAAACCATACCGCCACCGATGATCATGTTGTCAACTGCATCGAAAAGGTGCTCGATGATGCCAATCTTGGAAGAAACCTTGGCACCGCCAATGATTGCAGTCACAGGATGCTCCGGAGTCTTGAGAACGCGGTCGATGGCCTTGATCTCGCCTTCCATCACATATCCGAACATCTTGTCCTCAGGGAAGTACTCAGCAATGAGGGCTGTTGAAGCGTGAGCGCGGTGAGCTGTACCGAAAGCGTCGTTGATATAGCAGTCAGCATAAGAAGCAAGCTTCTTCACGAAAGCCTTCTGGCTCTCCTTCACAGCTGCCTTTGCTGCCTTCTTCTCCTCGTCGGTCACATCCTCTGCAAGTCCTCTCGGCTTGCCTTCCTCCTCTGCGTAGAAACGGAGGTTTTCGAGAACGAGTGCTTCGCCCGGTTTGAGGGCTGCAACCTGCTCGTCAGCCTTCTGGCAGTCCTCTGCGAATTTCACAGGAACTCCGAGAAGCTCCTCAACACGGCCGAGGATGTGGCGGAGAGAGAATTTCTCAGTCACTCCCTTAGGACGTCCAAGGTGGGACATGATGATGAGGGAGCCGCCTTTCTCAAGAACTTTCTTGAGAGTAGGGATTGCTGCCCTGATACGGGTGTCATCAGTGATTTCCATCTTCTCATTCAATGGAACGTTGAAGTCAACCCTGACAATTGCCTTCTTGCCGGCAAAATCGTAAGTGTCAATGTGCTGTTGCATAATGCTTATGTGTTATAAAATTCTTTTAAACTCAATCTTTACCGCTACCGCGATAAATCAGGCAAATTTAGCAATTTTCGGGGAAATACAAGAATTTAGCATATCTTTGCAGCATAAAAGGGCACCGTGTACGGTTACGGTGTCAAAAATTGAACTATCCGACAATATGATGACCATTGAATGTCCCGGAGATTTCTGGAAAGACTATGAACTAATTGACTCCGGCAATTTTGAAAAACTTGAGAGATTCGGAAACTATGTGATGTCCCGTCCTGAGCCGAAGGCCCTGTGGGACAAATCCATGTCAGAAGGAGAATGGGACAGGCTGATGCACACCAAGTTCCGCACTGGAGCAGGATTCGGAAAGGCTGGCAAGGAAGACAGCGGCACATGGGAGAAGCGCAAGAGAATGGACGAACAATGGTTCATCAGGTACAAGGGAGCCCAGGCCGGACTTGATTTCTCCTTGAGACTCGGACTCACGTCATTCAAGCACGTGGGAGTCTTTCCTGAGCAGTCATCCAATTGGGAATACATCTACAGGCAGACAAGAGAACTCGTGCAGAAGGCAGAGGCAGAAGGAAAGCCGAAACCCAAGGTGCTGAACCTGTTCGCATATACGGGAGCAGCCTCGCTTGCCGCCAAGGCAGCCGGAGCCGATGTCACCCATCTCGATTCCGTCAGGCAGGTTGTTACATGGGCAAGGGGAAACATGGAGGCGAGCGGCCTTGACAACATAAGATGGATAGTTGAAGACGCTCTCAAGTTCGCCCGCAGGGAGGCCAGGCGCGGGAATGTCTATCAGGGCATCATCCTGGACCCTCCGGCATACGGCCACGGCCCCGACGGCGAGAAATGGAAGCTTGACGAATGCCTCAACGAGATGCTCAAATGCGTATCGTCCATCCTCGCCCCGACTGACAGTTTCATGGTCCTCAACCTCTATTCTAACGGCTATTCCGCCGTACTCGGAGAGACCATCGTCAGGCAGACGTTCTGCCAGAAGACCGCCTTCAAATCACTTGACAGCGGAGAGCTCGTCCTGAAGGACTCATTCGGCAAACTGCTTCCGCTGAGCATAGTGGTACGTCTGCGCAGATAGACAGACGGGAAGCCGGGACGAAACCAAGGATGACCAAAGCATTCTAAGTCAACCCTGTAAGTTACTCCTCCTCCAGGTCAAGAAGGGCGTTGAAGCGGTCCCGGATTTCTGTTCCGAAGGCTTCGTCACCATAATGGTCTGAGAGGTCGGCTGTATATTGCAGACAATTGTAGCAGGTATCGAACTCCCGCTTGGCATAGTCATAGTGCTCGAGGAAGAATGCCGTTGACTGGAATATTTTGTCCACGAAACGGTGGGCCAGTTCGGATGCCTTTTCAGGACAGTCGCACATATAATATGTCTCAATCATGTCTATGACCATGAACTCGTTGGAGAATCCGTAATATATGATGTCCAGCGGGAAATTCTTCTCCGGTACGCATTCCTGGCACATGTCCAGAAGCTCAACCGCCCTTTCCTTGTCACCGATCTTCAGCATTTCCTTCGCTGCATTCAGGAACAGCTGCCTCTGAGAGAGAACCCCGCAGAATGTGTACATGTTCTGATAGTCAACGAAGTAGTCGGTCCTCTTGAGAGCATCCCATGAATATACGTTCTTAATCTTGTAATACAGTTCCTCCGGATCTGCAAATCCTATCTCCGTACTCTTCATCCTGTTCTTTACCGGTACGAACTTGTACGAAAATCCCTCATACATAAGATATTCCTTCAAGCCTACATTGATATCGCCGCCCATGCTCAGCAGATTGATCGGACGGTCCCACTGGTAGTTGGAAAGCAGGTCGAGCATGAAAAGCTCCTGTTTGGAAAGGTAATCCTTGTCCTTAGGTATGGTCAGGACAATCTGGTCAGGAATCATGTCGGCATATTTCTCATCAAGGATGCCATACTTGAGAACATTTTCCTTATTCACAGGAACGATGAACTTGCGTGACATTATGTAGTCAACCTTCTTGCCGCTTGTCAGCGGGAGCTTGATGTCCGGATGCTTGAAGACCTTCATGACATCGGACAGAAGATATGCAGTATCCCTTGTGTCATAGATACATACAAAATCATTCGTGCCATAGAGATACTGGCGCTGGCCGACAGTAAGAGGGAGCGGTGCCGATTCGTTGACCGCATATTTCATCTGGTCGATATGCCAGTCCGTGCCGAGAAGGGAGGTATTGACGATTCGTACGTCCGTACGGATTCCCTCTACCTCCTGCGCATACCAGAGAGGGAATGTGTCGTTGTCGCCGTGAGTCACCAGAATGCCGTTCGGACCTACCGAATTGAGATAGTTCCTGGCCATCTCCACTGCTGTCGCCCTGTTGCTGCGGTCGTGGTCGTCCCAGTTCTGGCATGCCATGAGCACAGGCACTCCGAGGAGGATGACCGAAACGGCGGACGCCGCACTTACCGACGCCTTTTCACCGGCGTTCTTCCTTGCAATGATGTCGTTGATTGCTGAATATACAGCAGCAACGGCGAGGCCGATCCAGATTGAGAAGGCATAAAACGAACCTGCATAGGCGTAATCCCTTTCACGCACCTGGAAAGGAGGCTGGTTCAGATAAAGGACGATGGCGATTCCCGTCATGAAGAAAAGGAGGAAAGTAAGCCAGCATCCCCTCTTGTCGCGTCCGAACTGGAAGAACAGGCCTATGATGCCGAGCAGCAGAGGCAGGAGGAAATAATGGTTCTTGCCCTTGTTATCCTTCAGATAGTCAGGAGCATCGGACTGGTCGCCGAGGCGGACTTCGTCAATGAAAGGTATTCCGCACTCCCAGTTTCCGGCAAATATATCTCCCGGAGACGGGCTGTGTATCTCATTCTGCCTGCCGGCGAAGTTCCACATGAAATATCTCCAGTACATCCAGTTGAGCTGGTAGTCGAAGAAGAATGCCATGTTCTGCCAGAAGGTTGGCTTCTTGTGTTCAGCCCCTGCGACTTTCTTGCCTCCGCCATTCATGTAAGACTCATAGAATGCGATGTATTTCGGGTCCGAATTGCACCACATCCTCGGGAAAAGCATCTTGCCTGATGCATCATATTTAATCTCTCCGGGGCCGTCTGCCTTGATATATTTGTCTCCCACGGGAGTCCAGTATTTGGTAGTCTCTATATCGTACGGCGCATCGAAATACTGTCCATATATAATAGGAGTGCTGCCGTACTGCTCACGGCTGAGGTAGCGGATGAGGGTGAAGGCATTGTCCGGCTGGTATTCGTTGGTAGGGGTCTTGGCGTTGGAGCGGATGATGACAATTGAGAAAAGGGAAAATCCTATCACGATGGTCGTGAAGCACAGCAGGACAGTGTTGGCCAGCACCTTTCCTTTCTTCATCGTTGCGAAAAGGCCCCAGAAGCACAGGCCGAGCAGTACCACCATGAAGAAGGCCGCTCCTGAATTGAACGGAAGTCCGAGTGTGTTCACGAAGAACAGGTCGCAATATGCCGCCGCCTTCGGAAGATACGGGATTATGCCGAAGAGCACGACTGCGAGGATGATGCAGGATATGACGAAAATCTTCACATATTCCCAGAAAGTATAATGCCCTTCCTCCCGTTTCCTGTAATAATAAAGGAAGACGAGGGCCGGGATTGCGAGCAGGTTGAGAAGATGGATGCCGATGGAGAGTCCCATAAGGAATGAAATCAGCACGATCCATCTGTTTGCATACGGAGTGTCAGCCTGTTCATACCATTTGGTCATGGCCCAGAACACAAGGGCAGTGAAAAGGGATGACATGGCATATACCTCGCCCTCGACCGCAGAGAACCAGAAAGTATCACTGAAGCAATATGCGAGGGCTCCTACGGCTCCGCTTCCGAATATGGCTATTGCCTGGGATACGGACCATGTTCCGTCCTGAGATGGCTTGAAAAGCCTTTTTGCAAGGAACACTATGGTCAGGTACAGGAAAAATATGGTCAGGGCTGAGCAGAGAGCGCTCATGGCATTGACTGCAACAGCGGCATGTGCTCCGTCCGTGAACAAGGTAAATATCCTTGCAAACAACTGGAACACAGGGTTTCCTGGAGGATGACCGACTTCGAGCTTATATGATGATGCAATGAATTCGCCGCAGTCCCAGAATGATGCTGTCGGCTCTATTGTAAGCAGATAGGTGGCTGCCGAGATTGCAAGGACCACGACGGCCACGATTCTGTTCCAAAGGTTGAATTTTCTTTTATCCATTATTGTCGTTTTGTTCTTAATTGACTGGTCAAACAGACAAATATACGATGATAATCTCTATATTTGCAAAATAATTTCGACAGATTTCATTTTATGGCAGACAACGACTGGAAGAAAAGACTCGGTGTGGTGTTCTCCACCAACCCTGATTTCAAGTATGAGGAAGCAGAGGAAACCGGGCCGGAAACTCTCGAACCGTCAAGGCAGAACCTCATTGTAAGCATCGACAGGAAATGCCGTGCAGGCAAGCAGGTCACACTTGTTACCGGTTTCGTGGGCACTGATGACGACCTCGCCGACCTCGGAAGGACGCTGAAGGTGAAATGCGGGGTAGGGGGCAGTGCAAAGAACGGAGAAATCACCATCCAGGGGGATTTCCGTGACAGGGTGACTGCCATATTGAAGGAAATGGGCTACAAAGCCAAGAGAGGCAATTGACGACAACTATGACCGACAGCCTGACAACGATTCAGTCCGACACTCTTGCATCCATACCGGCCGACAGCCTGACGACTGTCCTGTGCGATGCTCCATTGTCCGCCACGGAAGCAGTCCTTCCGGTGGACAGCGCTTTCGTGTCCGGATTATGCTGCCTGCCAAGCACGCCTCCTCCCGTTCCGGGAATGGCACAGGGAAGCAGTCTCACCGGAGACATACTCGCCATCGGTTCCCTGCTGCTTACTATCCTGCTGCTCAAGAAAATAGTGAACATCTTCCCATCCCTGATCGCCTGCGTGATGAGATGGAAGGAAAGCTGCAACCTCGAAGCAAGCGTGAAGCTCAGCCGTGACAGGGACATCATAGCATTCTCCATGTTCATACCATTCTGCCTGATAGTCGAGCATTTCCAGCTCTACCGGCCGGATTACATGGACAGCCTCAGGGAATCCCTCAGAATCGCTGCCACGGCAGCCACATTCGCGGCATACATTGGCATAAGACTTCTCGCCATCACAATCTGCCGTCCCAGGAAATCTTCCGTCAGGACATATTCCACCGGATGCAAGGCATCCGGATCATTCTTCATCCTGCTGACCTTCCTGCTGCTCATACTCGGAGGCATAAGCGGCTTCCTTGACATCAATCCGGAAGTCATCAAACCGGCAATGCTTTGGGTTTCAGCGGCGGTCTATGCGCTGTTCATGCTTCGTTCGGTTCAAATTTTTGCTTCATCGTGCTCTCTTTTCACAGCTTTTTTGTACCTTTGCGCCCTTGAAATAGTGCCGACAGGCTTATTGGTAGGTTCTGTCTTTGTGTTTTAGCGGAGCCATGATTCCATGTGACATGAAAATCAAAGGTGACGAATTTTAACAAAACTATAGTTTGGAGTGTAAATAATGAGCATACGAAAAATCCTGATTTCACAGCAGCAGCCGAAGACGGCTTCTCCATATGACATCATCGCGGAAAAATTCGGAGTCAGTTTCGACTTCAAGCCGTTTTTCAAGATGGAACCTCTCACATCCAGGGAGTTCCGTTCACAGAGGTTGAACATTCTGGACCACACGGCAATCATATTCTCCGCAAGGACCACCATAGACGCATTCTTCCTGCTTTGCGAGGAGCTTCGTGTGAAAGTGCCGGAGACCATGAAATATTTCTGCACCACGGAAGCCGTTGCCAACTATCTCCAGAAACATATTGTATACAGGAAACGCAAGATATTCTTCGGAGACGGCACTCCGGAATCAATCATCAATCTCATAGGAACCAAGCACAAGGGAGAGAAATTCCTCATTGCGACATCCGAGTCTTCAAGCAAGGATGCCGTCACAAGGCTGTTCGAGAGCCAGTCTCTCTCATATGAGACCGCCGTGTTCGTGAAGCCTGTTCCCCAGGACCTCAAGGACGTGGATATGAAGGCATACGACATGATTGTCCTGTTCAACCCGGCCGATGTCAAGTCACTCTATGAGAATCATCCGGATTTCACCCAGGGGGAGATAAAATTCGTTTCATACGGAAAATCCGTGGTCAAGTCCATGGAAGAGGCCGGTCTCAAGATTGAGATTTCCGCTCCGACACCCGAGGCGCCGTCCGTTGCCAAGGCACTTGAAATCTACCTTTCACACAACAACTGATACCGAATGGATGAGAACATCCGCCATACCTTCACCAAGCAGGAAAGGCTTTGCGGCAAGACAAGCATAGAAAGGCTTCTTGCCGGGGGAAAGCGTGGCAGTTCAGGATGTCTCCGTTTCTGCTGGCTTGAGAACAAGGACAGCGGATGCAGCCGTATCATGATTTCCGTTCCGAAGAAATTCTTCAAGAGGGCGGTCAAGCGAAATCTTCTGAAACGCAGAATCAGGGAAAGCTGGCGCAGGAAGAAGCATATGATTTCTGAAGGGAATGTCGATATAATGATTTCATATTCCACAAAGGAAATAATGGATTATGAGGCAATAGACCTTGCCGTAGGACAGATTGTAGGCAAAGTCTGCAAGGCTATGTCCTCATCTGCACGCAAATAGGAGGTGGCAGATGGACACAGATAGCATCATACGCTTCCTGAAGAAAGCTGCAATCTACCCTTTCATCATCCTCATCCGGTTCTACCAGCTGTGCATTTCTCCTTTGAAACCGCCAACCTGCCGGTTCACTCCTACCTGCTCGCAGTATGCTCTCGAAGCATTCCGCAAACACGGACCGTTCAAGGGACTGTATCTGTCGGTACGCAGGATTCTGCGATGCCATCCATGGGGAGGCAGCGGATACGACCCTGTTCCATAACACATCAATAAAATGGCCAAGAAAGAAAAAATAGAGGAATTGTTTGACGACATCGCTCCGGACTATGATTATCTGAACCACCTCCTTTCGCTCGACATAGACAAGAAATGGAGGAAAAGGGCAGTACGCGAAATCATCGATACCGACTCTCCACAGAAGATTCTGGATGTTGCATGCGGAACAGGCGACTTCACTCTTGCCATCGCACGCAAGGCCATGATGAAGCATGCGGACAACTCAGGATGCCACACTTCAATCACAGGCATAGACCTGTCGGAAGGCATGCTGGAAATCGGTCTTGCCAAGGTGAGCGAATCAGGATTCCACCCAGAGAACGAGGCAGGAAACGAATGCGTCACCATAGATCTTTGCAAAGGGGATTGCGAGGCCCTGTCTTTCCCGGACAAGAGCTTCGACCGCATCTCGGCAGGATTCGGGGTGCGCAATTTCGAACACCTTGAAACAGGACTCAGAGAGATGTTCCGGGTACTCAAGCCTGACGGAAAACTGGTCATCCTCGAGCTTTCAGTCCCCTCAAACCGCTTGCTCAGAGGCCTCTACAAAATGTATTTCCTACACATACTTCCGCATATCGGAGGCAAAATGTCCGGGAACAAGGGTGCCTACAGATACCTTCCGGCGTCAGTCCTGAACTTTCCCGGTCCTGACAGATTCAAGCAGATGCTCTACGAAGCAGGCTTCAGGACAGTGAGGCACAAGGCTCTGACATTCGGAATATGCCGTATGTACACGGCTGTCAGATAAACAGATAGACAAGAAATCCAAGACCGGCGAGAAGTGACAGGAGGAATGTGGACATGACAAGAAGCGGGAGCGCCTTGTCGAGGGCCTGACCTAAATTCTTCCACACAATCACAAGATGCACCACATATAAAGGAAGGGTGAGCAGATACAGGAAATGCCATGGATCGAAAATTCTGAGACTGGCGAACACCGTCATTGCAGTCCATCCTAGCAGAATCAGCACCGTCTGATATATCTTCGCACCCCTCTCACCAAGCTTCATCGCTACGGTCACCCTGTTCAAGCGGTCAGATTCCATATCCCTGATATTGTTGACATTAAGCACGGCCATGCTGAAAAATCCGATTGCAGCCGCAGGAAGGAGCATGAGGAAGGTTCCGAACGAATGGGTCATTACGAAATAGGCTCCGAGCACCGACACGAAACCGAAGAAAATGAAAACATACAGGTCTCCCAGTCCCTTGTATCCGTAAGGGTTCTTTCCGAGGGTATATTTCATCGCTGCCTTTATGGAGAAGAAACCTATGATCATCAGCACGAATGAATCGAGACAGAAAAGGGTCCCGTAGGAGAAGTGTATCATTGCAAGGCCGCATAGCACAGCCATCACCACCCAGAATATAACCATCCGCTTAAGATCTTTCTCATCCATCTTTCCTTCAGCCAATGAAACAGAACAGTTTCGTCCCTGTCCCGATACGGTACCACGTTGGTAATCTCCAAGTTCGTTGCTTATGTTCGAGAGAATCTGGAGAGATGCGGCAGTGAGAATGATGAAGACGGCTGCAGCCATGCTTATATGATAGTCCGCAGCGGCGAGCATTATGCCGAGCATGACACCCGAAAGAGACAGAGGCAGGGTGCGCAGCCTCATTGCTGACAGAATCAATCTTGGTTCCATTTCCGATAATTTTATATTCTTGACATGCTTTTTGTTTAAAATGGGCAAAAACCACCCGTAAAACAACGCAGAATAGGTAAAACAACACTAAAAACAACAACGGTAACAACTCCGCTTGATAAAATAAGAGCGACCTTTGCCTCCGGTTAAGAATCTTATTCGTCTCTTTCTGCGAATTCAAGGATATCTTGAAAATGTGTGCAATTCCTTTTTCTTGGATTCGACAGAGAGGCCTCAAATAAAAACACAATTGAGGTATATAAAAAGGGAAGCCGTGACGGTTTCCCTTTTTATATTTTTAATCGAGTTTGAGGACAGCCATGAAAGCACTCTGAGGAACTTCAACCGTACCGATCTGCCTCATTCTCTTCTTACCCTGTTTCTGCTTCTCGAGAAGCTTCCTCTTGCGGGATATGTCACCGCCGTAGCACTTCGCCGTCACATCCTTCCGGACTGCCTTGACGGTCTCCCTTGCGATGATCTTGGCTCCGACCGCAGCCTGGATTGCGATGTCGAACTGCTGGCGAGGGATAAGTTCCTTCAGTTTCTCGCACATCTTGCGTCCGAAATCGTAAGCATGGTCTGCATGGATCAATGTGGACAGGGCATCTGCCGGGTCACCGTTGAGCAATATGTCAAGTTTGACAAGCTTTGCCTCCTTGAAGCCAACCACATGATAGTCGAACGAAGCATATCCCTTCGATATCGATTTCAGTTTGTCATAGAAATCGAATACGATTTCAGAAAGCGGCATCTCATACGTGAGCTCCAGACGGTCGGACGTCATGTAATGCTGGTTGATGAGCACTCCCCTCTTGTCGAGGCAGAGTTTCATGATCGGGCCGTAATAATCGGCCTTCGAAATGACCTGGGCACGGATGTATGGTTCTTCGATATGTTCTATCAGGGTTGCAGGCGGAAGTCCTGAAGGGTTGTGGACATCCAGACATTCTCCCTGGGTCGTATATACCTTGTAAGAGACATTCGGAACCGTCGTGATGACATCCATATTGAACTCCCTGAAAAGCCTTTCCTGAACTATTTCGAGATGGAGCAGGCCGAGGAAACCGCAGCGGAAACCGAAACCGAGCGCGAGGGATGACTCCGGCTCGAACACGAACGAAGCGTCGTTGAGCTGGAACTTTTCCAAAGAAGCTCTCAGTTCCTCGTACTGGTCTGTCTCGACAGGATACATGCCCGCGAACACCATTGGCTTGACTTCCTCGAATCCCGCAATCGCACTGCTGCACGGATTTGCGACATGTGTGATGGTGTCTCCCACCCTCACCTCGACAGCAGTCTTGATTCCGGATATGATATAGCCCACGCTTCCGCATGGTATCTCGTCCCTCGGAGACATCTTCATTTTCAGGACACCGATTTCATCGGCGACATACTCCCTGCCAGTACTTACGAACTTTACCTTGTCACCGGGATGGATAGAACCGTTGACAACCTTGAAATATGCGATGATTCCCCTGAAGGAATTGAATACGGAGTCGAAGATCAAGGCCTGCAGGGGAGCATCCGGATCACCTTTCGGAGCCGGAACCCTCTCGACGATGGCGTCAAGAATCTCCTTCACGCCCTGTCCGGTCTTTCCGGAAGCAAGCAGAATGTCCTCAGGACTGCATCCGAGCAGATCCACCACCTGGTCGGTAACCACATCCACCATGGCAGAATCAACATCTATCTTGTTCAGCACCGGGATGATTTCAAGGTCATGCTCGAGAGCGAGATAGAGGTTGGATATAGTCTGTGCCTGGATACCTTGAGTCGCATCCACCACAAGCAGGGCACCCTCGCAGGAAGCGATGGCGCGGGAGACCTCATATGAGAAATCCACATGGCCCGGAGTATCGATAAGGTTTAGGACATACGGCTGTCCGTCATGAACGAAGTCCATCTGGATAGCATGGCTCTTGATGGTGATGCCTTTCTCCTTCTCCAGGTCCATGGAGTCAAGCACCTGATTCTCCATGTCACGTGCGGCAAGAGTGTTGGTGATTTCCAGCATCCTGTCTGCAAGCGTGCTCTTTCCGTGGTCGATATGGGCAATTATGCAAAAGTTTCTTGTATTCTTCATTGCAATCATATAATCCATGCAAAGATAAAGCAAATTTTTCGTACTTTTGTAAAATTGAGTGAACACTGAAAATTTGAATACAATAAAGTACAAACCAATGGTCAAGATTGAAGAATTGAAGCGTATATCCTCACAGGTCAGAAGGGATATCGTCAGGATGGTGACTGGTGCAAAGTCCGGACATCCGGGAGGATCGATGAGCAGTGCGGATTTTCTCACAGCTCTTTATTTCGGAGTCATGAAACACGATCCGCAGACATGGAGAAGGGACGGAAAAGGAATGGACATTTTCATTCTTTCCGCAGGTCACCTCACTCCGGTCTATTACTCTCTGCTCTCACGCTCAGGTTATTTCCCTAAGGAAGAACTTGCGACATTCAGACAGTTCGGCTCCCGTCTGCAGGGACATCCATGCATCGAGAAGGGGCTTCCGGGAATATTCCAGGCTTCAGGTTCGCTCGGCCAGGGACTTTCCGCAGCACTCGGAGCAGCGCTCGGCAAGAAGCTGGACAAGGATGACAACAAGGTATATGTCATGATGGGCGACGGAGAATGCGAGGAAGGACAGATCTGGGAAGCGGCAATGTTCGCATCACACCACAGAGTTGACAACCTCATCGGAATGGTTGACTGGAACGGACAGCAGATCGACGGCAAGATTGACGAAGTGGGAGGAGTCGGCGACCTCCAGGCCAAATGGAATGCGTTCGGATGGGACACCATCGTAGCAGACGGACACGATTTCGAAGCCATACTCGAAGCCTATGCAGAGGCCGGCAGGAGATGCGGCAACGGAAAACCAGTGATGATCCTGTTCCGCAGCGACATGGGACACGGCGTGGACTTCATGGCCGGAACCCACAAATGGCACGGCAAGGCCCCTTCACAGGAACAGTGCGAAGAAGCTCTCTCACAGCTCGAAGAGACTCTCGGCGATTATTAGTCCCATCATAAATTTCATTTAGACTATGGCAAAGAAATATACAAATACAGGCAACAAAGACACACGAAGCGGTTTCGGCGCAGGACTTCTCGAGGCCGGAAGGCAGGACAGCAGGGTAATTGCCCTCACGGCAGACCTCGTCGGATCCCTGAAGATGGACGCATTCGTCAAGGAATTTCCTGAAAGATTCGTGCAGTGCGGTATCGCTGAGGCCAACATGATAGGCGTGGCGGCAGGTCTTGCAATCACAGGAAAGATTCCTTTCGCAGGTTCCTTCGCAGAATTCGTAACCGGAAGGGTATATGACCAGGTCAGACAGGAAGTAGCCTACGGCCGCACCAACGTGAAAATCGCATCATCTCACGCAGGCATAACTCTCGGAGAAGACGGAGCCACACACCAGACCATGGAGGACATAGCTCTCATGAGGGCTCTTCCGGGAATGGTTGTGATCAACCCATGCGACTACAACCAGTGCAAGGCTGCAACGATTGCAGCTGCAAAATACGAAGGACCTGTGTATCTAAGATTCGGCAGGCCTTCAATGCCGAACTTCACTCCAGAGGACCAGGAATTCGCCATCGGTAAGGCAATATGCATGAGCGAGGGAAGTGATGTGACCATATTCGCAACAGGACACCTCGTATGGGAATCCCTTGAAGCAGCGCAGATTCTCGAAGGCGAGGGCATTTCTGCCGAAGTTATCGACATCGCAACCATCAAACCGCTTGACACCGAGGCTGTCATTGCATCGGTCAGAAAGACAGGAGCTGCAGTATGCGCCGAAGAGCACAATGTATGCGGAGGTCTCGGAGAACTCATTGCCGGCGTGCTCGCAGGGTCTCTTCCTACACCAGTGGAATTCATAAACGGAGGTGACCAGTTCGGACAGAGCGGAACCCCGGCAAGGCTGCTCCAGGAATACGGCATGGATGCCGCTCACATTGCCGAAGCTGCAAAAAAGGCTGTCGCACGCAAGAATGCGTAAACAGGCCTGATGACTGACCGTGAAATCATAAAGCTGTACAAGGAGGGCTCCTGCGAAGAGGCTTTCAACCATATCGTGGAGCAATATACGGAAAGGCTTTACTGGCATGTCCGCCGCTTCCTTTGCAGCCATGAGGACACGAACGACCTTCTTCAGGAAATATTCATAAAGATATGGGCTGCGCTTCCATCTTTCAGAGGGGAGGCGCAGCTTTATACTTGGATATACAGGATTGCCACGAACGAAGTCCTCAATTTCCTAAGAAAACAGAAGTTCAAGGCCCTGGTTTCACTGCAGGACGCAGGAGGGATGCTCGAAAGGAAAATAGACGAGGATGCCAGTTTCAACGGCAACGCCTTGCAGAGAGAGCTGCACAAGGCCATCCAGAGGCTGCCCGAGAAACAGAGGGTTGTTTTCAACCTGAGGTATTTCGACGAAATGAAATACGAAGACATTTCGGAGGTCACCGGGACATCAGTCGGGGCTTTGAAAGCCTCATATCATCATGCCTACAACAAAATCAAGGAAGAACTCGAAAAACATTTTTAACTTTCGGCGTTTTTCTGTGTCTAACAAATGTTTGAAAGATTATATATGGAATACGGGAAAGATATTCTGGCCGAAGATAAAGGATTGAAGACCATGCCGTTCAGCGTACCTGAGGGCTATTTCGAATCCTTCAGGCAAAAGGCCATGTCCGCCAGGGAGCCTGAAGCAGGCCCATGGCGGAAGATTTATCCTGTCCTTGCCATGGCTGCAATGTTCCTTATCATGGTTACAGCCGGAACATTCTTCCTGAGGACATCCACACCGTCGGAGGGAATGAGCATGGAAGACTATCTGGTATGCTCCGGACTTGAGACATCCCCATCGGCATACAGTACATATGAGACACAGATTGCCGACGCGGAAATCAGCGGTGACGACATAGTGCAGTACCTTATATATATGGGAGTGGAAGCCGAGAACCTCGGCAATTGACAATCAGAGAACAACAGCCTCAGGCTGATAAAATATCCAAGCAATGAAACTGACAATCAAAGCAATAGCATCGATTCTCATAGCACTGGGAATGATACAGGCCACTGACATCCTCGCAGAGACCGGCAGCTCGCAGCCATTCCGGGGAGAAGAATGGAAACAGAAGATGATGAGCGAAAAGATTGCATTCCTCACCACCGAACTCAACATTACTCCTGAAGAGGCACAGATTTTCTGGCCTGTCTACAATCAGGTCTGGAAAGAAAAGGACGAAGCCATGGAAGCAGTCTTCAAAAGCGGAAAGGCACTTTCCGATGCAGTGGAATCCGGAAAGTCAGAAAAGGAAATCGCAAAATGCCTTGACGCATATCTGAAAGCCCAGGAGAGGCAGCGGGCTCTGGACACCGGAGCACCGGAGCGCTTCAAGGCCGTGTTGCCTGTGGAAAAGGTTGCAAGGCTCTATATTGCCGAAGAGAAATTCAGGAGACAGCAGATACACAAGCTCCACGGCAAGCAAGAAGGCCCGGAAGGAGGTTCGAAAAGATAGAATCATGCAAACAGATAGAAATCATGTGTGAGGGAAAGGTACTCTTCGGTATACTTTCCCTCATTCTGTATGGTCAGGGTCATCTCACACACAGATGCACATCTTTCCCTCGAGAACTCGGCAATTATCCTGCAAGGCTGTTTTCGGGGGACGGTGCGTACCCTCACGATATTGAAAAGATGCAGGCCGCACATCCTTGCATACCTGCACAGATGCGCCTCCTGGTCCGCAGGAAGCACCATTGAGATACGTCCCTTTTCCGACAACCTTTCCGATGCGAATTCGAGAATCTCCCTGAACGACAGGCCTGCGGAAGTATGCCTTGCATTGCAGCGCCTTTCAGACGGAGCAAGGAGGGACAGGTCAAAATATGGAGGATTGGAGAAAATCAGGTCATACCGGTCAGCCGCATGGTCTGCAAATTCATCGAAAGGGACATGACGAATGAACAGCATGTTCTTCCACGGAGAAGCCTCAAAGTTCGCTGCGGCTTCATGCGCGGAGGCCTCGTCAATCTCGACAGCCTCTATGGCAGCATCGGAAACATCCATGTCCGACATCCTCTGGGCGGCCATCAGGGCAATGGTACCCGTACCGGTACCGACATCCAGAAGCCTTCTGTCAGATGGTCTTATGGTCATGGCAGCACCTAGAAGCACCCCGTCCGTATTGACCTTCATCGCAGAACGGTCGTTGACCACGGAAAACCGTTTGAAATTGAATATGCCCATGTTACTGCTCCACGAACAATCCATCCTTCATGAACAGGGAGCGGTCGCACATGGCGGCAAGCGAAGGATCATGCGTCACTATGACTATAGTCTGACCGTATTTGTCCCTCAACGAAAAGAACAATCTGTGAAGTTCCTCCTTCGTGCGGCTGTCTAGATTGCCGGAAGGCTCGTCTGCGAACAGGACCGCCGGATTGTTCACCAGGGCGCGTGCGATGGCAACCCTCTGCTGCTCACCTCCTGACAGCTGGGAAGGCTTGTGGGTCAGGCGCTCCGACAATCCGAGATCATCAAGCAGGGACCTCGCGGCGCTTTCGGCATCCTTCCTGCTCCTCCCGGCTATGAAAGCCGGTATCATCACATTTTCGAGAGCGGTGAATTCAGGAAGCAGATGGTGGAACTGGAACACGAAACCTATGCGCCTGTTGCGGAATTCCGAAAGAGCCTTTCCCTTTAGGGACAGGACATCGGTGCCGTCAATCTCAAGAGATCCGGCATCCGGAGAAGACAATGTACCGAGAATCTGGAGCAAGGTTGACTTGCCGGCACCGGAAGCGCCCATGATGGAGACCACCTCGGATTTCCCGGCACTGAAATCAATTCCTTTCAGGACCTTCAGCTCACCGAACGATTTTTCTATTCCTTTTGCAGATATCATATATAATTATCCCACAGATTTCAAAGGTAGTGATTTTTCGGCACAGAGAGCGGACAGAGCAGAAAATTTGTTCTGAAATGTATACAAACTGAAACAAATTTTTGCCTCATGAACCCTCATGGAAGGCCGCAGAAGGCCGATTTTTTCAATTAGCCGTGTATTTTTTCGTTACACGGATAATACTTCGGAACTTTGCAGCGAAAAAATGACACTGTTATGAAAAGGATTACAATTGCACTGTTTGCAGCCATGGTGCTGACCTCGTGCATAGAGAGAGAGATTGAACAGCAGACATTCATCCCGGCCGGACAGCCACAGAAGAGCGAAGAAGAAACCCTGACCATCGGGGTAAGAATCCGGGACGAGACAGAAATCGAGACCAAGAGCATCCTGAAGGATGCAGACATCGAAGACAGAATCACATGCATAACGCTTGCTGCCTATGACAAGGACGGCGTCCTGCGGGACAGAAAGCATTTCACCTCAGGATTTTCCTCCATGTCCCTGGACGTGGTAAAGAGCAATGCCTTCGACATCTATGCCCTTGCCAACATGGGAGATATGACGGATTACCTTCCGGCAAAGGAGTCCGATATCGGGACATTGTCCTACAGACTGGAATCATATGATGACATTGCAGCTGCGGGAATACCCATGTGCGGAAGCATGAAGGATCAGAAAGGAGGAGATGGTGTACGTGTACTTGAGCTGGAGCGCCTCTTTGCCAAAATTTCCGTAAGGATTCTGCACGACGGACTCCTCAATTCATCCAACGGAGAAATCTATGCCTACAACCTCTGCAACAGAAGCGTATATCTGCGTCAGGCAAATTCGAGACTGTATCCGTTCTCGTCAACAGGAAGCCGCGCCCTGAGCGCATCTGACACCATGACTGAATCAGACTATCATGCCGACCTGAACAACCGCTCAGAATATGAAGGTTCACTGAACCAGTCCCAACTCGGTCCGGGACCCGGATTTTTCAAAGACACGACACTCGTGTTCTATGTCCCCGAAAATGTGCAGGGAAAACTGCTGCCCGGGAACGATGACCCTTTTGCGAAGACTCCGGAAAATATCAGCGCCTTGAACGGACAGGACTATTCATCCATCTGCACTTACCTCGAATTCAATGCCGAACGCAAGAACACAGCCATAGGATACGGAGGAGGTGTAACATACCGGTATTATCTAGGAGCGGACAGCACCAGCGACTTCAGCTTGGAGAGGAATTGCAGATACGACATAACCCTGGAGTTCACAGAAGAAGGTTTCTTCATTGAAAACTGGAAAATGTCACGGAATGAAGACTGGCAGGACACGCGAACGCTCAAATTCATAGGAAAGCCTTTCACTATCTATAAAGGCGACAAAAAAAATGTGATGGTGCATTATCATACCGCCACATCGTCAGCCACGAGTTCCATGTTGAAGCCGGAAGAATGGTCACATTCCTTTGATGACGAAGCAATGAGAGCGGCGGGGCTGACATACACCATCAACAAGAACACCCTTGTCACGGGGCCAGACGGATACAAGGACTTCTGTTTCGAGTTCAGCGCTTCTGCCCAGGCAAAGGTCGGGGCAAGCTTCCCATTGAAAATTTCCACATGGGACGGAGGAATCAGCGATTATACCACGATAACGGTACTGGAGCTCGGTTCCATATCTGTTTCATGGGACTTCTGTCCGATGTATGTCTCACAGGAAGGTACATTGAGCATAACTGGAGTCCCCGCCGACAAGATGCCTGTAAGCATTTCAGGCTACGACAGCAACATAGTTGAAATATCGAAGGTAAGCGAAACATCCTTCAAGGTAATTGCCATGGCAGCCGGAGAAACCACATTGTCAATTTCAAACAGTGACGGAAGCCAGACACTGGAACTTACAATGCTGATACAGGCCCCAAACCTTAGAATCAGGGCATCCTCTGTAAGCGTCAATCCTGACGGAGCATCCGTAAAGGCTGGATACTTCTACATCGACCGCACAGGTTTCGAACTCGGCCACATAAACAGACAGGTTTTCTCGACCATGCTGAAAGCTGAAGCTATGGACGCACCGGAATGGCTATCCGTCAAGTCAGACAACATGGAAATCGAGTTTTATGTCAGCAAACTGACGGACACTGGAGGAAATGCAATAGGCACAGGGCAAGACTATTACATTTCAATCGGAGCATCGGGATGCAGTGCCGTGACCCCGGAGCGGCTGAGGGTACATCTCACGGACCCGTTCGAGGGAATCAGAAGCGGACTTGATTATGGAAAGATAGATGACTGCACCCTGTCCACTCTGCCATCCGTGAACAGCAGGATCAGTTCATATTTCACCGAAACTGTCCAGAACAACAGAAACACCTTGCTTGAGGCACCCATACCAAATGCAGATGCATCACAGGTCTCAGCAGAGATTGTACCGCTTAAGGAAGGTGTATTCAGCTACAAATGCGAGGCTTTCAGCATCAAATGGAGCAAATCCACATCCTTCGCCTCCGGAGCAGCATTCAAAATCGAACAACAGGACATAACCAGGGAAACAAGGCATAGCGTCGGCATACATAATATATATGTGACCGTCATAAACCGTCATTCCAATGAAAGGATATCGAAAGTTTGCGGAACAATAGAAATATACGTTCACATTGCCGTAGGTGCAACGGCTGTATTCGGATACAGGAACGGATGGTACAAGCCAAGTACCAATTACGGGACATTCGCATCAGTATACAACAGCTTGCTCGGAAAGAACCTCTTTTCTGACAGCCACCAGTACATCTACTACATGGATGTTTCAGCAGAATACCTGGTACCGGCTTCCGGAATCCTCGTATTCAACAGAATGATGACCGGCGTTCAGTCACGGAACAATATATTCAACTGTCTTGACATCGTACTGCCATCCCTTGCTGACGGAGATACTGACTGCAACAATCTGTTGATTTCCGTATTTGACAACAAAGGAGGCGACAGGACAATAGTCTGTGACGAGCCATACGGCTACAGAAGAGGCATAGGGAAGATGTTGTACAGGGCTGTACTCATGCCTGGAAGGGAATCGGCATTGACAGAAAACGATTTGAGAACCATAATGTTAGGATACAACCGGCTTGGAAGCAACGATGAAAGCCATGCTCCGGAATACGGTGTACACGATATGTGCATGAATTCCGACCCTGCATCCAATATGGTATCCAGAAAAATACCTTTCCATTTCTGCCCGGTGGACTTCAAGAACTACAGGGATTCCGACGGCAACGGCTATCATGTAATCCACTTCCTTGACACCATAGCCCCCGACAGCTGCGGCTGGACCAACCTGCTATGACAGCCTGTCGGTTCTACAATAGCAAAACAGAGAGCAACGATTGTTGCTCTCTGTTAAAGTCGGGGTACTGTGACTCGAACACAGGACCCTCTGGTCCCAAACCAGATGCGCTAGCCAACTGCGCCACACCCCGATTATTTGTTTCCCTCAATTGGGACTGCAAATATACGCACATTTTTTCATTCTCCAAAATTTTTGCAAAGAAACTTGAAGAATTTATTAATTTCGGCTGAAAAAGACAAAGCGTGGGCGGGAGGATAGATCCTGAAGGAGTTCCGTGCGGGAGAAACCTGCCTGAGCGAAAACGGATTCAGTTTCAGGGCCTAGGGATTCGTTTATCTCCACGATGCCGAAGCCATCTTCCGAAAGCAAGGAAGAAGCATGCGATGCCAATGCCCTGTAGAAAACCAGCGGATCGTCATCCGGCACGAAAAGGGCGATAGATGGTTCGTAGTCGAGGACATTGGAGCGCATCAAAGCCATTTCCGAATCCTTCACATAGGGAGGATTACTCAGGATAATGTCAAATTCAGAAGGGATATCAAACTGTGTTCCAAGCATTTGTCTTCGCAAATCCTCGGAAAGCACATCCGCTTTGAAGAACAATGGAGCGTCCTCTGACTCAGACGAGAAGTTCTGGGCCGAGGCCACATCAAGGGCAGCTTCGGAAATATCTGCGGCATATACCCTGCTTCCAGGAAGCTCCAGAGCCATGGTCCATGCTATGCATCCGCTGCCTGTGCAGAGGTCCAGTATTTTCGGGCTCTCCCATTTCCCGGAAGCATTCTCCAAAGCCGTCCTGCAGAGCAGCTCCGTCTCGGGACGCGGAATCAGCACATCGGGAGTGACCCTGAAAGGTCTCCCATAGAACCATGCCTGACCTGTCACATATTGCAGGGGCTCACCTGCCCCAAGCCTGCTGAAGGCATCGAGCACAATCCTGCACTTCTCATCGGATACCTCATATCCGGGTTCGACTATGTGCGTATACCGTTTCGTTCCGAGAATGTACTCCAAAAGAGAAAACACCATGTTCCGGGCCTCCCTTTCAGGATATTGCCTCGAAACGGTGTCTTCACCTGCGCTGACGAGCTCCCGCAGCAGCATCGCTATGAGTTTTCAATTATTGTGGAGAGGAATGCCGTCATCTCCATCCCGGAGGTACGGACCATCTTTGGAACGAGTGAAGCCGCAGTCATGCCTGGGATGGTGTTCACCTCAAGGAAATACGGACCGTCTTCCGCACTGATGTAGTCCACGCGGACAAGACCTGCACATCCCAGGTGTGAGTAGATTTTCCTGGATGTCTCCTGAATGTTGTCCCTGAGAGAATCGGGAATCTCGGCAGGACATACCTCACGGCTGTGCCCGTTGTACTTGGCCTCGTAATCGAAGAATTCATTCTCGGAAATGATCTCGATGACAGGAAGAGCGACGTTCTCCTTACCGTCAAAATACACGGCGCAGGTCAGTTCACGACCTGTTATGGCACGCTCCGCCATTATCATGTCGCCCTCGGAGAACGCATAGTCCACAGCCTTTCCGAAATCCTCCACGGTCTTGACCTTTGTTACCCCGAAACTGCTGCCTCCGTCAGTAGGCTTCACGAACATAGGAAGGCCGAGCCTTGCCACGGCTTTCTCAGCCAGGCCGTCCATGTTGTCTCCTTTCCTGATGAATATGTCATCCGCACATTTCACGAAGTCCACATCCTTCAGATAGCTCTTGCAGGAATACTTGTCGAACGTCATGGCAGCCACGAAAGCCGAACAACCGCTGTGAGGAACGCCGAGCATCTCCAGGTAGCCCTGCATCTTGCCGTTCTCTCCAGGTGTTCCATGCTGCATTATATAGGCATAGTCGAACTTTATCTTTTCGCCATCGAGGACTACCGAGAAATCGGTCTTGTCAATCTGCGGACGGGAACCTTGCGGTATGGGAACCTTTATGGAGTTCCGTTTCCTGTACGCAACCAGTGACCAGTCACCGAAACGGGCGAATATTTCGTAAACATCATATTTGTAGCCATCTATGCGGGATGCAGTGAACTCTCCGCTTCTGCATGCCACTTCCCATTCTGAAGAGTCGCTGCCGTAGATTACGGCTATTGATTTTATTGACATTTTTATAATTTTTTGTTTGTTGATAGATTCCTCGACTTCGCTCGGAATGACAGACTGAATAACCACCCTGAAGTCAGTAGCGGGCAAGTCGCCCGGAATTACAATCATTCAAAGAAATAGTCATCCTCTTCTTCGGCCTTGACCGAAGCATCCGCATCGCTGCCGTCACAATTCAGATTGAGGGTGATTCCCGGAGGAGCCACGAAACGCTCATTCTCATCCATTCCGAGGGTCGCATCCGCGCGGCACTTCTGCATGAACAGGCCCCATATAGGAAGAGCCATGTTGGAACCGCCTCCGAGAGACAGCGACTCGAAATGCACCTGCCGGTCCTCTGCTCCGACCCACACGCCTGCTGTCAGTGACGGAGTATAGCCTATGAACCAGCCGTCGGACTGGTCGTTGGTCGTACCTGTCTTTCCGGCAATCTCACCCTTGAGCCCGTATTTGACCCTCAAACGGATACCGGTACCGCTGTTCACGACTCCCTGCATCAGGTTCGCCATGAGATATGCCGTATATTCGCTGATAGCCTCACGCTTGTGGTTGTTGAACTCTCCGAGCACATTGCCCATGCTGTCCTCTATCCTCGTGACGAAAATAGGAGTAACATACACTCCCCTCGACGGGAAAGTGTTGTATGCCGACACCATCTCATATACATTCAGGTCAGCGGAACCCACACACAGAGGATTCACCGGGTCAAGATAACTTCCCACACCCATTTTCCTCATCATCTCCACCATTGCCTCAGGCCCGTATTGCTTCATCAGATATGCCGAAATATTGTTGGAACTTTTGGTGAGACCCCATTTCAGGGTAACCGTCTGGCCGATCCATTCGTCCTTGTCGGTACTCTTAGGCGTCCATGTGTCGTCCCCTACGATGAAAGTCTGCGGCACATTCACCACCTTGTCGCAAGGAGACATGCCCTCCTGCATGGCGAGGGTATAGAGGAAAGGCTTGATTGTGGAGCCTACCTGACGCTTGCCCTGACGGACATTGTCGTATTTGAAATAACGGTAGTTCGGACCGCCCACATATGCCTTGACATGGCCTGTATGAGGTTCTATGGCCATGAAAGCGGCACGGAGGTGAGACTTGTAGTAGCGGATGGAATCGTCCGGAGTCATCAACGTGTCGATATAGCCGTTCTTGTTCCACGAGAACACCCTCATCTGGGTCTTTTCGGAGAAGCTCTTGCGAATCTCGGCGTCAGATGCACCGTTGTTCTTCATTATGCGGTAACGGTCGCTCCATCTGCGTGCCTGCTTCATCAGCTGGTCAATGGTCTCCTTAGGGATGTCGTTGGAGAAAGGCTTGTTGGTCTTCCAACGCAAATCTCTCCAGAAACTCTTCTGAAGGTCTTTGCCAAGATGCTCTGCCACAGCCTCTTCCGCATATTTCTGCATTCTATAGTTGATGGTCGTATAGATTCTCAGGCCGTCCTTGTCGAGATTGTATGACGAACCGTCGGCCTTCTTGTTCTTGTTGAGCCATCCGTAGAACGCATCATCGGCCCACTGGAGAGAATCCACGACATAGTCCTCATACTGGGCATATGAAGAACGCTTCGGCTCCCTGGCATTCATGGTGCGTCGGAGCATATCTCTGAAATATGGTGCAAGACCTGCATTATGGTCCTGAATCTGATAGTTCAACGTTATCGGAATCTGCTGGATGGAGTCACGTTCCGCCTCCGTGATGAAGCCGGCCTTCTCCATCTGGGAGATGACGAAATTCCTGCGCACAAGGGATTTGTCAGGATTGAGGGCCGGATTGTAGCGGGTCGGTTTGTTGACCATTCCCACAAGAGTCGCACTCTCTTCCACAGTCAGGTCTATGGGATTCTTTCCGAAGAAGGTCTGCGAAGCTGACTTGATACCATAGGCGTTGCTGCCGAAAAAGATGGCGTTCATGTACATGTCCATGATTTCGTCCTTGGTATAGTTGCGCTCGAGCTTTACCGCAGTGATCCATTCCTTCAGCTTGACCCATACCATCTTGACCTTCGACATGCCCGGAATGCTGCTGCTTACGTCCTCCCTCGGATAGAGGGTCTTTGCAAGCTGCTGGGTGATGGTGCTTCCTCCTCCCTGGCTGGAATCGCCTCCGAGCAGGGTCTTGAACATTACCCTTCCGAGACTCTTGAAGTCTATGCCCGAATGGTTGTAGAAACGGACATCCTCGGTGGCTACAGCCGCATGTATAAGATGCGGAGACAGCTCCTTGTAGCTTACGAATGAACGGTTCTCTATATGGAAGGTAGTCAGAATCTCCCCGTTCTCCGCAATTACCTGTGTAGCAAGCTTGCTGTCAGGATTCTCCAGTTCCTCGAATGATGGAATGTCCGCAAATGCCCATACCAGGCCGATGAGTATCATGAACATCGCAATCGGGACCGTGAAGACAATCCAGAACCATTTGATGATTGTTTTTTTCGTCTTATCTGTCATAGCTTCATATTGTCTGTTTCAAGTTCCCCATGAGGAACCAAATCAATGAATCATTCCGTCCGGCATAAAACGATGATTTACCGGACAAAGTCGCAAAATTAGCAACAAAATTTGGAAAATTGCCCGGTTTGTTCCTTACTTTGCAAATTCTTTGGCGCAACGGCACATAAAGAATTGAATTTGGGATACCATATATTAATAGGAAAGGAATGAAGGAAAGCAACCTTGTCATAGTCGAGTCTCCGGCAAAAGCCGGAACAATCCAGAAATTTCTTGGAAAGGAATTCACCGTCAAATCCAGCTTCGGACATATCCGCGACCTGCAGGAAAGCGGACTGAGCATCGATGTGGAGCATGGATTCAAGCCGGAATATGTAATTCCTTCCGACAAGAAAAAAGTAGTGTCCGAATTGAAGAAAGCGGCCAGGGAGGCATCAGTCGTATGGCTCGCATCCGATGAAGACCGTGAGGGAGAAGCCATTTCATGGCATCTGTACGAGACGCTCGGCCTGAAGAAGGAGAACACAAGGAGGATTGTTTTCCATGAAATCACCAAATCGGCGATTCTTCATGCCGTGGAGAACCCTCGCGACATAGACATGAACCTGGTCGATGCCCAGCAGGCACGCCGGGTGCTGGACAGGCTCGTTGGTTTCGAACTCTCTCCCGTGCTCTGGAGGAAAATCCAGCCCAAACTCTCTGCCGGAAGGGTCCAGTCTGTGGCCCTGAGGCTCATAGTTGACAAGGAAAGGGAAATCCAGGCCTTCAACAGCGAACCATATTACAAGGTAGAGGCATTCTTCCACCCGGAAGGAACTGCATCAAAAACAATCGTGAAGGCATCCCTGGACAGGAGATTCAATGACATTGATTCAGCCAGGGAATTCCTCGAAAGGTGCATCGGAGCACAATTCAAGGTGGCAAGCGTAGACAAGAAGGAAGGCAACCGCTTCCCTGCGGCTCCGTTCACCACATCCACCCTCCAGCAGGAAGCTGCAAGAAAGCTCAGACTTTCAGTCAGCCAGACCATGAGCATTGCCCAGAAGCTCTACGAAAGCGGTCTCATAACCTATATGCGTACCGACTCGACCAACCTTTCCACCCTTGCCATAAATACAGCCAAGAAATTCATCTGCGACAACTTCGGGGACGAATATTCAAAGGTAAGGCAGTACAAGACCAAGACAAAGGGAGCCCAGGAAGCACACGAAGCCATAAGACCTACATACATAGAGAACACTTCCATCGAGGGTACCCCTCAGGAAAAGAAGCTGTACGAGCTAATCTGGAAACGCACCGTAGCATCCCAGATGGCAGATGCCCGCGTTCTCCGCACCGACCTGAAGATCGGCTTTGACAAAGGTGAGGAGAAATTCTGCGTACAGGCAACCGAAGTCCTCTTCGACGGATTCCTCAAGCTCTATATAGAAAGTTCTGACGAACCTCAGCAGGACGAAGACATGGTGATACTCCCTGAGATGAACATAGGATGCATGATGTATGAGCAGGGAATCAACGCCGAGTGCAAGTTCACGGCAGCCCCTTCAAGATACACCGAGGCATCCCTCATCAAGAAACTTGAAGAGCTTGAAATCGGACGTCCGTCAACATACGCATCGACGATTACCACCCTCACCAAGGCAAGAGGCTATGTGGTGAAAGGAGACAAGCCGGGCGAGAAGCATCAGGTCACGAATCTGTCCCTGAAGGATGGCAGGATTGCATCGGCATCAAAGACCGAGACCGTAGGAGCAGAAAAGGGAAGACTCCTTCCACAGGATATCGGAATGATTGTAACTGACTATCTGTCAAAGAATTTCCCCACAATCCTCGATTACGGATTCACCGCCGGAGTGGAGGAGGATTTCGACAAGATTGCCAAGGGTGAACTTGTATGGAACAGCGTTATAACCGATTTCTACGGCCCGTTCCACGAAAAGGTGGAAGAAACCCTTCACAACAAGGAGTACAGCCATGTAAGCAGGGAAATCGGCATTGACCCCAAGGACGGACAAATGCTTGTAGCCCGTTTCGGACAATATGGCCCATATGTACAGAAGGGTGACGGAGAACAGAAGCAATATGCGAGCCTCGCCCCCGGACAGCTTATCGAGACCATAACGCTTGAAGAAGCCTTGAAGCTGTTCGAACTTCCACGCAATGTCGGCAGCCACAACGGAATAGACATAATCTGCACCAAAGGCAGGTTCGGACCTTACATCAAATACGGAGACAAGAATGTATCGCTCCCGAGAGGCACCGATCCTCTGAAAGTGGACCTTGACACCTGCATAAGACTGATTGAAGAAAGCCTCAACAAGAAAAAGGGAGGCATAATTGCAGAGTTCAAGGAAAGCGACATACAGGTAATCGACGGAAATTACGGACCTTACATCAAGCACGCAGGAGGAAACTACCGTATTCCGAAAGGCACGGATGCGGCTTCGCTGACAGAAGAAAGATGCAAGGAGATAATCGCAGGTTCAGAACCTACAGGACGAAAGAGAAAGAGCAGATAATCTTTCATTTTGTTATTTTCCGGTCTGATTTTTTGAAAAATGACATTTTATTTGTATTTTAGCACCAAATTTGTGAAAAATTGCAATAGCCATGTCCACTTATCAGATCGATCACATCGACCAAAAGATTCTTTCATTCCTTGTCAAGAACGCAAGGATGCCATTCCTGGAGATTGCAAGAGAATGTGGCGTCTCAGGAGCGGCAATTCACCAGAGGGTGAAGAGGCTTGAAGCCAACGGAGTGATCACCGGCTCGCGCCTCCTTGTCAAACCGCAGGCTCTCGGACTTAATGTCTGTGCGTTTGTAAGCGTATCCCTTTCGGAAGCAAACAAGTATCCGGAAGTAATCGAATCCCTGAAAAGGATTTCAGAAATCGTTGAGTGTCACTTTGTTACAGGCAAGTACGCTCTTCTTATCAAATTGTTCTGCTTCGACCATGACCACCTCATGGAAATCCTTCTGAACACTATCCAGAAGATTCCGTATGTCCAGCAGACCGAAACCCAGATTTCTCTTGACCAGGCAATCGAGCGCCAGGTCTGGGTAAAGGATTACCAGAGCACAAGTTTTTCTGCCACAGTGAGGAAAAACAGGAAAGAGAACAAGGACTAATCAGCAGAAGCCAGCACGGCCCGTGCGATTACAAGATCCTCGCGGGTGGTGATTTTGATATTGAGCCTCTCCCCCATCGTGTAGGAGAGGCTTTTTCCGTATCTGTCGACAACAGACGCATCATCGGTGAAAGATGTGTCATACGGCTGGGAATAAGCTGATTTCAATATCTCAGAGAGAAAAATCTGCGGAGTCTGGGCCCCGTAAAGCACAGACCTGTCGGCAGAAGCACCGGGCACAGCCTCAAGAATCTGCTTCCCGTCCGGACCGGGATGGCTCCGAAGCACTTTCAGCGTATCCACGCACGGCACTACGGGAATCAGGCCGTTGCAGTACTCCGCATCATCGAACATCCTCGCGACTAGTTCCCTCGACACAAGTGGCCTCACTCCGTCATGGACTGCCACAAGAGCTCCTTCCGGGATGCGTTCGAGAGCGTTCCGGACGGAATGAAATCTCGTTATGCCTCCCGGAACGAGAATCTGGGGGCATATGAAATTATGCTCCAAACAATATGATTTCCAATAATCCACATAATCAGAAGAAAGGACGGTGACGACAGATATGCCGGGACAGGCATCCAGAAACACCTCTATGGTCCTCTGGAGTACGGCCTTCCCGTCAAGCATCAGGAATTGCTTGGGGAGCGGTCCCCCCATTCTCGTGCCGCTTCCTGCGGCCATCACTATCACATATCTTTTTCTTCCCATATCAAGAAATGTTTCAAATTCGTCACATGAAACATGATGATCCTGTTTCGTTAATCTACGAGGACCTATCCCAGAATCAAAATCGATTCGCAAAGATAAATCATAAAATATCAGGCAAATTTAGCAAAGTTGTAATTTATTTGAGAGTTTTTTTGTACTTTTACGGCTTGATTGATTATAAAGGAATATTAAGCAGAAATCAGAAGAATATAAGACAGAAATGGGACTTTCATTCTTGACACAGGAGATTGCGATGGACCTCGGAACTGCGAACACGGTCATCTTCATGAACGACCAGATCGTTCTTGACGAACCGAGCATCGTGGCCATCGACAACAGCACAGGAAAGGCAATCGCCCTCGGACAGAAGGCAAAACTCATGCAGGAAAGAGAGAACCCGGGCATCAAGACCATCCGCCCTATGAAGGACGGAGTCATTGCGGACTTCAACGCCGCAGAGATGATGATCCGCGGGTTCATCAAACAGGTGAACAGCAGGCGCAGGTCTCTGTTCTCACCGAACATAAAGATGGTCGTGGGCATCCCTTCCGGCAGTACGGAGGTGGAAATCAGGGCCGTACGCGACTCTTCAGAACATGCAGGAGGCCGTGACGTATATCTTATCTTCGAGCCTATGGCATCAGCCCTCGGAATAGGTCTCGACGTGGAGGCGCCAAAAGGCAACATGGTTGTGGACATAGGGGGCGGTACGACTGAAATAGCAGTGATCTCACTCGGTGGCATAGTGGTACAGGACAGCATAAAGGTTGCAGGCGACGTGTTCACCAACGACATCCAGCAGTACCTGAAGCAGCAGCACAACATCAGGGTGGGCCAGATAACTGCTGAGAAAATCAAGATCGCAATCGGAGCAGTGCTTCCGGAGCTTGACGAAAATGAAATCGAGCCGGAGCCGTATGCAATCACAGGTCCGAACCAGATGACAGCACATCCGGTACATGCAACGATTACATATCAGGAAATCGCCCACTGCCTCGACAAATCAGTGGCAAGAATCGAGAGCGGAATCCTGCATGTGCTCGAGCAGACTCCTCCGGAGCTATACTCCGACATCGTTGAGAACGGTATCTATCTTGCCGGAGGCGGTTCCCTCCTCAGAGGACTTGCAAAGCGTTTCACAGAGAAGGTGAACATCCAGTTCCATGTGGCGGAAGACCCGCTCAGAGCTGTGGCAAGGGGTACCTGCCTCGCCCTCAAGAACACGGACAACTATTCATTCCTAATGAGATAGGACCTTGCGGGGGAACAATCTCATATCCTACATCATCAACGCAGCTATCTTCATAATCCTGGAGGTAGCTGCGCTCAATATGCTGCGTTACACAGGCACCATGCAGAATATATGGTTCTCCAAGGCCTGTCATACGGTGATGGCCACGGTATGGGGAGGCACCCAGAACATAGCCCAGTATTTCTCGCTGCGCAAGACCAACGATGAACTTGCACAGGAGAATTTTGAGCTTAAAATCAGGCTCGCCCAGATGGATGAAGCCATTGCGGAGAGCATCTCTGAAAACCAGACATCCGACCTGGCCGGCAATTTCCGTTATATCCCGGCAACAATCGCCAAAATCAGCAACAACACGGAGCACAACTACATCATCATCAACAAAGGATCCGACGACGGCATCAGGTCCGGATCAGGTATAATCACATGGAAGGGTGCCATAGGCATCATAGATGCCGTGGGCAGGAAATATTCTTACGCACGATCCTTCAAGAACCACGAGATGAGCATCAGTACGAGGATTGGAAAGGAAGGAGCAGTGGGTCCGATGTCATGGGATGGATTCAGCAGCAACGGGGCTGTACTGAAGGAGATTCCTCACCATGTCGAATTTGCCCCGGGTGACACGGTATATACGAGCGGATTTTCTTCTATATTCCCTGCAGGAATCCCGCTCGGCACGATAGGTGAAGCGAAAATTGTGAACGGCTCCACATACGAGATAAAAATATCCCTGTTCGAAGACTTTTCCGCAATAAGGTACATAACCGTCGTGGAAAACGATGGCAAGGAGGAAATCGAAAAATTGGAGGCGGAACAATGAAGACAGGACAGAATTTCTGGTTGTTATACTCATTGCTGGCGATAGTTCAGACGGTCATCTGCAACTACCTCCAGTTCAATCCGTATGCTGTCGTGACCATCCTGCCTGCAATGGTCTTCTGCATCCCCCTCCAGACCGGGACTTCCGCATGCATGATCATATCTTTTGTAACCGGGCTTGCGGTTGACTGGCTTTCCGAAGGCATAATCGGTCTCAACGCAGCCGCCATAGTTCCTGTCGCCCTTGCGAGGAAGCAGATGATCCGATCATTCCTCGGTGAAGACCTGATTGCCAGAAACGACAGCTTCACGTTCAGGAAGAACGGTTTCCAGAAAATCGCCATCGCGCTGCTCGTGGCAACAGCCTCATTCCTCGCCATATACATCATCCTTGACGGAGCCGGGACAAGACCAATCTGGTTCAGTCTTACAAGGTTCGGCATCTCATTGGCCATCAATATGATACTTGCCCTGATCATTACAAGTCTGCTAACGCCTGAAGACAGGAAATAGGAGGGGTACCGATGAAACTCAACAGGGAAAACAAGCTTCTCATAGGTCTTTGTACAGCAGCTTCAATCCTGCTTGTGCGGCTTTTCATAATCCAAATTCTCGATGACGACTACAAGCTCAGCGCCGAGAACAACACGATGGTATATTCAATCATATACCCTACACGTGGCATCATCAACGACCGCAACGGCAACATCCTCGTAGGGAACAAGGTGGCTTACGACCTGCTTGTGACACCTAAGGAGGTGAAAGAGTTCGACACGCTCGCCCTCGCTTCCGTGCTGGATGTCCGGCCTGAATTCATACATGACAAGATGGCTGAATTCAGGAAAAACCGCAGGCGAATCGGATGGCAGACCGTGGTGATGATCAAGCAGATGCCCCAGGAGCAGTACATGAAATTTGCTGAGGTCGCATACAAGTTCCCGGGATTCAGGGGACAGGCCAGAAGCGTGAGGGAATATCCATACAACGCAGGAGGAAACCTGCTCGGCTATGTTTCCGAAGTGGATGCAAGATATCTGGAGAAACATCCTGACGAGTACAAATCAGGAGACTACGCAGGCATGACCGGCATCGAGGCGGCACGCGAGAAGGAACTGCGCGGAGAGAAAGGCTACAACATCTGGCTCCGCAACTCCAAGAACAAGATTGAATCAAGATACAAGGACGGAGAGATGGACAAGGAGGCCGTTCCCGGCAAGGATGTGACGACCACGATTGACGCCGAGCTCCAGAACTACGGGCAGAGACTCATGAAGAACAAGGTTGGGAGCCTCGTCGCCATAGAACCGTCCACCGGAGAAATCCTCACAATGGTTTCAAGCCCCGGCATCGATGTGGACATGCTCGCAGACATCGGCAAGCACTACAACGAGATTCTTTCAGACCCTTACAAGCCTATGTTCAACAGGGCCGTCCAGGCTCCATATCCTCCAGGATCCGTATTCAAGCTAGTAAACGGACTCATAGGCCTTCAGGAAGGGGTACTGGTGCCATCCACTTCATATCCATGCAACATGGGATACCATTTCGGAAAGAACAAGCTCGGATGCCATGCCCACAAATCACCGCTGAATCTCGAAGAATCCATAATGATGTCATGCAATGCTTATTACTGCTATGTACTGCGCGACCTGCTGGAAAACAAGGACTTCGCATCCATCGACGACGCCATGGACTACTGGAACAAGGCAGTCCGGAGCTTCGGTTTCGGAGAAAAGCTCGGAAGTGACTTCCCTTCGGAGCTCGGAGGATTCATACCTGATTCCAAATATTACAACAAGGTTTACGGAAAAGGCGGATGGAAGGCCACGACGGTAATATCCCTGTCAATCGGACAGGGAGAAATCGGCTGCACACCTCTCCATCTGGCAAACATGTGTGCAACCATAGCCAACAGGGGATTCTACTACATACCGCATATCATAAAGGACTCCGAAGGCATCACCATCGACCCGAAATACAAGGAAAGACATTACACCGTAGTTGACACCCTGCATTTCCCCAAGGTCATCGGAGGAATGTACAGGGCGGTCAACAGCGGCTATGGTTCAGGCGGTACGGCAAGCGTAGCCGCGGTCAAGGGCCTGGAAATATGCGGCAAGACAGGAACGGCGCAGAACCCTCACGGGCACGACCACTCGGTGTTCATCTGCTTCGCCCCTAAGGACGATCCCAAGATTGCTGTGGCCGCTTATGTGGAAAACGGCGGATTCGGAGCCACATGGGCTGCACCGATTGCATCGCTGCTTACGGAAATGTATCTTAACCGCGAAATAAGTCCGGAAAGGAAAGCTCTCGAGACAAGGATACTCGAAGGGGACCTTATGGACAGGGTAAAAGTCAAATAGAAATGAGGGATAACGGAGGAAACAGAGGAAGGGGTCTTGCAAAGACCATAGACTGGAAGCTTGTAATATGTTATCTGATAATGGTTTTTATCGGATGGGCCAACATATATGCTTCAGTCCATGCGACTGAACCGACATCAATATTTGACTTCAGCAGCCGTAGCGGAAAGCAGTTCGTGTGGATGATTACGGCTTTCGCAATAGCCGCCGTCATCCTCTTCGTCATAAACCCCAGGGTATATGAAGGGCTTTCCCTGCCGATTTATCTGGCGACAATAGCGCTTCTTGTCGCAGTGATATTCCTCGGAATAGAGGTAAAGGGCTCTCGGTCGTGGTTTGCTCTGGGTCCTGTCAGACTGCAACCTGCCGAAATATCAAAGATTTCCACATCCCTGCTGCTTGCTACGGTCATGAGTCAGTTGGGTTACAAGATAAGCAAGGCCAAAGACTTCATCCTTACAGCACTGATAATCCTTGTCCCGATGGCCATCATCGTGTTGCAAAGCGAGACAGGATCCGCACTGGTCTATGTGGGATTCATTTTCATGCTATACCGCGAAGGCCTGTCAGGATGGCTCATCTTCCTCGTCGGTATGGCTATCCTGTCATTCATCCTCACCCTTGCAGCCTCGCCATACATTGCTCTTCTGGTGCTTGTCGGAGTGGCCTCCATGTGCATCTGCCTTTATTCCGGGAGGTTCAAATGGTGGGTATTCATAGGCATACCTTTGATCGTCCTGTTCTCATTCCTTCCTATGGGAATGACAGCACTTGCGTTGAAAATCACCGGATTTGCGACAGCCGCAGAAGCCATGGAAGCGGGAGCGGAAAGCGTACCCCTGATATTCAAGTTCAAGCCTTTCTATATACTTCTCGGAATCACGATTCTTTCATTCCCGATAGTTATTTACAGCGCCTTCCGGGAACGCAACAAATTCACATATCTGGCTTTGCTGTCACTTGTTGGCGGCATCCTGCTTGTCTTTTCAGCAGATTTCCTGTTCAATGACGTGCTTCAGGACCATCAGCGCAAGCGTATCGAAGTGCTCCTCGGGATGAAAGAAGACCCTACAGGAGTGGGATACAATGTAAACCAGTCCATGATTGCAATCGGTTCAGGAGGACTCACCGGCAAGGGATACCTCAACGGCACCCAGACCACATACGGATTCGTGCCGGAGCAGAGCACAGACTTCATTTTCTGCACAATAGGTGAGGAATGGGGATTTATCGGGTCAGCCATCGTGATTCTGCTGTATGTATTCCTGATTTGGAGGATAATAGCAGATGCAGAAAGGAGCAGGGAGGCTTTTACGAGAATCTATGGTTACTGCGTGGCCTGCTGCATCTTCATGCACCTGTTCATAAACATAGGAATGACTATAGGGCTGATGCCGGTCATCGGAATCCCGTTGCCGTTCATCAGCTATGGAGGTTCGTCCCTCTGGGCCTTCACGACGATGCTTTTCATATTCATCGCCCTGGACAGGAACGAGAAGAAATATTTTTAGTTCTTCAGATAATAGGTGATCGAGGAAACCACGCGTACACGCTTGATATAAGGTGTGTTGCTGTCGCGGTTCTCGATGGTGAACGTGCCCTGGCTGGCTGTCTTGATTTTGCCCAGACGGCTGTTGGAGTCCTTCGCGAACTTCTGGGCAGCCTCGCGGGCATTTCGGGTTGCCTCCTCTATCATCTCAGGCTTGATATCGTTCAGTCCTTCATATTTGAACTCTATCTGATTGTCCCAGTTGTTTCCGAGGACAACAAGACCGCTTTTGAGAAGCTCCGGCTGTCTTTCCATCAGGGCGAGGACTTCGTCAACCTTTGAAGAGCAGACCGTTATTACATTGGTCGCTATGAACCTGAATGCCCTGTCGTTGTTGCCGTACTCGTTGGCATACTTGTCAGAGATTACAGGTACCGACACTGTTATCTCCTCATCTGAAATGCCTCCTGATTTGAGGAAAGCCACGATTGTGCCGTTGTTCCTGTCCGTCTGGTCATATATGGACTGTACATTGTCAGCCATCACCTTGTACATGACAGGCCAAATCACCTTGTCGGCCTTGACTTCCTTCTCGCAAAGCCCTTTTACATTGACGGTACGGTCATAAGAACGGTATTCATCAACTGCCTTGGGAATCATGGTCCCGAGGACTATCAGGCCGAGCATGATTGCCAGGCCGCTGTAAATTCTTGATTTATCCATAGTTGTTCTGTTTTGCATCTGTAAGAAAATAATATCCGTCAGTTCTTGAAAGGGGCGAGAGCTGCGGTAGGCCTGCCGTCCTTGAATGCTCCGAGGCCGTAACCGCCGTTATATCCGTCCGGTGCCTCAGGCTCCCAATAGAACACTCCGAGACAGGTCTTCATGGTGCATGTCTTTGAAAGAAGGTATGAGAGCATTTCCCTTGACAAGTCAGGAAGGCTTGCAGGCATTCCGACCTCGCAGATCATCACAGGCTTGTTATACAGTCCGGCAAGCATCGGGATATTGGAAATGCACTGCATGGTAGCATCTTTCCAATTGGTAGTGAATGCATTGGAAGCATCGTCCCACCAGCAAGGATAGAGCGACATGCCTATGATATCGAATTTGCCGCCACCGCCAAGAAGAGACGGAATGAGAGTCTTGTAGCGGTATATATCCTGCCCCTGGTCCAAATGGACGATGACCTTGCAGTCTGGATATACAGATTTTGCAGCCTCGTATGCAGCCGCCGTAAGACGGCCATAGTTGCGTCCTCCCTCAGCATCGTATTTTCCGAGAGGCCAAAGCATGCCAGTGGTGGTCTCATTGCCGGCCTGAACCCATTCCACATCCACTCCGTTGTTTTTCAGAAGAGTAAGCACCTCAACAGTGTGGTCGTAAACTGCCTTGACGAGACCCTCAATGTCATAATCTGCCCATGCTGCAGGAGGATCCTGATGGCCCGGATCGGCCCATGTATCGCTGTAATGGAAGTCTATCATTATCTTCATCCCGAGCTGCTGTGCCCGGAGAGCCTTGTTCAGGACATCTTCCTTGCTGTTCCATCCATCCTTGGGATTCACCCACACCCTATACCTCACGGAATTGAATCCGGCGTCCCTGATGACCTTGGTACATTCGCTCTCGGCACCGTATGAGTCATAGAACTTCATTCCTTCGGATTCCATCTGGGTCAGCCAGCTTATGTCGGCTCCCTTAGCAAAGAAGGTTTTGTCTGTTGTGTTCCCTTCCGGATTCTTGTCACAGGAAACCGACAACAATGCCGAACATGCGGCCACAACGGCTATTTTCTTGTAAAGTTTCATATCTGTCTCAATTTGCGGGGGCTTTCCCCTGTTGCACACTGAAGACAAAGTTACACTTTCTCACAAAAAAGCCAAAATCATTTCGAGAATACAGGAATGTCGGCGTTGGGACCGACGAAGATGCGTGCCATATCGGCAGTCTTGTACCATTTCGGCTTGCCGGGCATGTCGTCATGGATGAGTTCTCCGTTGATTACGAGGTTCTCGAAGCGGACATTGGTGATTTTCCTGTCGGGAGAATAGCCGCAGATAACCGACATCTCCGAGTTCGTGCCGTCGTAGGTGATGTTGCGGAAGGTGACATTGTCGATGCCGCGGCCAGGGGCCTTGCAATATTTGTCATTGAAGCACACCTTCATGTGAATGAGCTGACCCTGACGGAAATCCTCAACGCGGATGTCTTCGAAAAGCACATTGCGGACAAAGTTGTTGTCCCCGCAATTTATTGCCATACAGCCTTGATAATCTACCTGTTTCTCCCTATGGTCGAGGATATCTATATTCTTGTAGGTCAGATTTTCTATTATTTCATTCTTATCGACATCCCCATGAAGACCTATCATTATTGGGTGGGCCACATCTGCCCAGAGAGTGGAATTGAGCATTGTGATATTGCTGCATCCTCCCTTGTGTCCGAGGCGGGTCGCATAGACCGTGGTGCAGTCATCCGAATTGCGGCAGAAGCATCCGTCCATCAGGACGTTGCTGCTCGCAAAAACATTGAGACCGTCTCCCCAGCCGTATGAGCTTATGACCTTTACGTTGCGGATTGTCACCCCGTCGGATTCCCCCGTGGGGACCTGTGTCGAGATGATGCCTTCGACTTCAACATTGCGAGATTTTGTCACGACGACACCTGCTCCACGCCCTTCGGGATGGACCCTTCCGCGTCCGTAAATACGCACATTCTCCACGCCGATGGCAGCAATCGTACCGAACACGACCGCGCCTCCGGCAACATAAACTGTCTGTCCCGATTGGACTTTCAAAGTATCACCAGCAAGACGATGCACTCCCGGGCCGAAATAGACGACATCCTTTCGCTGGCGCTCCAACTGTTTGAGTGTCTTTACGTTGTGGCCATCAATCGGATTGTGTTCATCGATGGGATTGGCGAAAAGGTGAAGGTTATGGAATATGTCGCCGTCCACCTCAATGGAGAGATTGCGGGGGCTGTCGAGGGAGAATGTGAGGGTATTGCCTTCAACCTCAGGGACGATGCCGTACGACAAAGGGCGGATTCTTGCCTGTTTGACAGGACCGTTTGCCGAAGTGACGGAAATCTCCACCTTGCCGTCAAAGTCGAAATATGCGAGGGAGGCCTTCTCGATGCAGTGCCTGGTGCCACGGACTTCATCGACTTTCACCATATAGGTCGGGACTTCCTGCCATTCTCCTCCCGGGATACGGGCCTTCACTTCGAAGTCGGTTTTCATTTCCACGCCTTCGGGGGCAGGATAGGTGGTCAGTGTGTTGGTGTTCTGGGCTGAGAGCGCAATGGCGGAGGCGCAGAGGATGGTCAGTGGTAGTATTATTCTGTTCATGGGGGTTGCATTAATGGTAGATCTCTCCATGCGGCCTCCGGCCTTAGTCGAGATGACAGGAGACTTCTAATATTGACGGAGACGGAGGAGGGCTTCGATGAAGTAGTAATCGGCGTAAATGATGGAATAGTCGATCTCAGAGCCTGCCGGACGATGTCCCGTGGAGTGGAGCAGGAAGGACGGATTTGCATCGCCTGAACGATAGTTCTCATACAGGGAGCGAAGCATCTGCTCAGCCTTGCCACGGTATTCTATTCCCTTTTCAGAATCAACATACTTTGACAGTTCGAGAAGGGCGGAGGCGACCACTGCAGCAGCTGACGCATCACGGGATACGTTCGGAATGCACGGGTCATTGAAATCCCACCAAGGTACGAGGTCCTCAGGCAGATTATTCAAATAAACGTCTGTAACCTTGCAGGCAAAATCAAGATAACGAGGGTCCTTAGTGAATCTGTAACACATTGTGTATCCGTAGATTGCCCATGACTGACCGCGGGCCCACATGGAATCATCATCATAGCCCTGATGGGTGCATCCACGGATAAAGCCGCCATTCTCCGCATCATATACTGCCACGTGATAGCAACTTCCGTCCTCGCGGAAATGGTATTTCATGGTAGTGTCGGCATGCGAAATCGCGATGTCACGAAGCTCCTTGCGACCTCCGTTCTCGGCTGCCCAGAACAGGGTTTCGAGGTTTATCATGTTGTCCATTATCGTGTTATGGCCGCCAAATGTCGGAACTTCACGAGGCCATGAAAGGATGGTACCGACCTTGGGATTGAACAGCTCTGCAATCCGTTCGGCTGTGTCGAGAATCACTTGCTTGTATTGAGGATTGCCTGTAAGGCGGTAGGCGTTGCCGTAGCTGCAGAAAATTATGAATCCGAGGTCATGGTCGTATGGTGGTATCCCGGACAGGAAGCCGAGGGCCTCGGTATATCCTTCGGCAGCCTCACGGATTTTCTCGTCTTCGGAATATTCATAAGCGTACCAGAGTATGCCTGGCCAGAAGCCTTCAGTCCAAAGTTCCTGACTTACAGGGCGCTGATGCCATACGGTGTCTCCCGGAGCAATGTTCCGGGGCGAAAGATTGTAGTCGTACGGGGCAAGCTGTCCGAGGGAGCGTTCCGTCTGGGACAGACAATAGTCCAGTGCCTGGCTTGAAAAATCGTCGCTTGTTTTGCAGGCTGCAACGAGAATGGTTGTACAGATTAACAGTTTTACCGTCGGTTTCATTATTATGGTTTTAATTATTATTCTAATTGCCTTTTTCGTTTTTGTGGGTCAGATCTCTCTATGCGGCCTCCGGCCTTAGTCGAGATGACAGGAGAAGGATTCTACCTGTCATGTCGAGCGGAGACCCGCAGGGTCGGAGCCGAGACATCTTTTCCGATACGGCAGGTCGTGCCGCGGGAGGTCATCACCTTGCCGCAGGAGACGACGCACAAGGTACCGTTGACACTTATCCCGTCATGCTTCATCTTCTTCGGGGTGTCGGAGGAGAATATGTAATCAATCGTGCCGTCAGAGAAGATCACCTTCATCCCGACATAGCCTTCCCCAAAATATTCCACTCTGTCAATCCATAGTTCATCCCCATCGGCAAACGGCTGATATACGGCCACGAAAGGTCTTGTCCAGGCCTCTCCGTCCTGCCTTGCTACGAAAGTCTGGCAAGGGGAATTCTTCAGGTCGTATGGCATCGGTATCCTCGTGAGGGCGTCGATTACAGGAGAGAGCGCCTTGAAGATGGTCCTTTCAGGAGCGCCCTGCATCCACATCTTCATACCAGCCTTGGAACTGTCGTCCCCGGTCATCACGAAACGCCCCTCGACATCATCGGCAGTCCTCGCCTCATGTTTGTCCCAAAGATAAGAGTAGGCATAGAGGCAAGCCCCTGCAAATGCCAACTCGTCCGTAGGCTTCTGCTCCACATTCAGCGTAAAGTCCTGACCTATGTTGTGATAGAAATAATCGTGGAACTTGTCTTTTCCGTCCTGCCTGCGCGAACGGAATATGTCCACAAAATAACCTGCACCCGGACGGGTATTCACCATCATCAGCTGGCGAAGCTGGTCTGACATGGTCTCAGGCTCGACGAAGGAGAATTCTCCGAAACTCATTCCTTCATTCAAGGCAACTGATTTCCCGTCGGTTCCGTCAGTCGGTTCAGGATAGCAGTCATTCAGCTTGTAAGGATGGTGCGACTCCATTGCAGGATATGATGACACGCCGTCAACGCAGACCGTGTTATGTGCCGGGAACTGGGAATAGAACTCCAGGTAGTCCGGAGTGGTGTAGCCGCTTCCACGGCCGAGGTCAGGGGCCATGTCATAGCCCTTTCCGTAAAGTTCCATGGCTATTCCGTTGGAGTGCACGTGGTTGCCCTGAGAGCCTATAACACTCATCATCAGGCTGTTCTGCGGATCAGAACCGATTCTGGATGCGAACCAGCTCACGTCTTCCGACCAGAACACAGGAGTCTGGTAGTCTTCATATCTGCCTGCAGGTACGGCATTCAGATGCTTGAACGAGTATTTCGGCTTGGCGGTATGTCCGTCACCCCAGCACACTGAAACCCCGTTTGGCAGGAGATATTGCGGCAGGGCCATCGGAGCCTTGGCGAGAATAGGGTAATAGTCCACCAGATCCTCTCCCGTCGTCCTGTAGAGCAGGTCGGCGAAGGAATCGAACTCGCCGATTACCATTATGGAATAGCTCGGTGACTCCTTCCAAAGCCCTGTCCTGGAATCGAAGCCATAGTCTATGAGCCTTCCGATGGACCATTGGCGGATGCTGTTCTCGTTCAGGACCTCATTGATGTACCAGTTGCGGCCACGTCCATCTTCAAACGCCTCATTATCAGGAAGTATCATCGCCATATTCAACACGAAACGAGCCTGTATGAGGTTCCAGTTGTTGTGAGGAACTCCATTTGCGATGATTACATCAGCCCATTTGCGGAAAGTGTCGTCGTAGATTGCAATCTTTTCCGGTTTCGTCCTGGCAAGATAGTCGTGGATGAAATCGTAACATTCTGCAGCAGGAAGGGCTATGTCTTCGTGGATGACCTCGAATGAAGTCAGTCCGACAAGGGTCTGCTGATGGGTATGGGCGATGTCAACAGGCATTTTCCGATAATATAGCCCAGTCATATAGGTGTCGAATATGTCTGCGGCGAATTTTGCGCAGTCCTCGTCACCTTCGGCCCACCACAGGTAGGCGGCATCACGGGCAAGCTTCATTATGGTGAGGTTCATCGACTCGACATTGCGGCCCGTCTGTCGAGGGTCGGCCCATTCCATCTGCCCCGTATTCTTGTTGAGCATCCACATTCCGAGGGAATCCTGATAAGGAGGGGTGTCCTCCAGCGACGGACGGGAATATATGGTCTGGGTTCCACGGGTGGCGGTATATCGAACCGTCGGGACAGGGGCGTGACCTGCCACATGGTCCAGTTTCTCTCCCTTGATGTAGATTTCGTCTGCGTGGCTGTGCCAATACATCTGGAGGCGGCTCACAATCCATTCCGGGTCGGTCGTATGGCGTTGTATATAACGGTCGGCACGGTTGTGACAGGTCTTGGACTGGGCTGCAATCTGCTCGGGACTGTCCTGTCCGACTGCCATCCTCGGGTATTCCGCCTTCATCTGCGGAACGGGGATGGTTCTTCTGTTTTCGGCTGTCACCACCGTACTACACAGGGCGGCTGCCATCATCAGGGCTGAAATAATCGATTTAGGTTTCATATATTCCAATATACTATATATCTTTCACGATGAATGTCATACAGAGGTGAGAGCACCTGTCCCGAAGGGGTCTCGAAATCGAGGGCGGATATTCGGCGGATGCCGTCAAACGTCGCCTCGTCGAGGGTGTCGTCAATCCCTTCCGGGATATGGTAGTCATATTTGTAATAATCGTTGTACTTCGTTGGGTCCGAATCAGGCTGGCATCCTTCAAATCCTTCAGTTCCGAGCCTTGCGGCCATCAGAAGAGGACCATAGAAGATTGCGGCCTTGCCCGGGTCCGAAGCCATTCTCTCCAGACGGAGGGTCATAGGGAAATGAAGTTCCACGATGTCGCCGTCCTTCCAATTGCGCCTGATTGAGGCATATTCCCCGCTCCTGCATCTGATTTTCCTGCCGTTCACCTTGATGAGGGGGTTGTCACACCATTTCGGACAACGGATGAGGATGGTCGCATCGACCGGTCTGCCGCATCCTATCTTCAATGAGGAGACCTCCGATTCCGGGAATGCCGTGCTTTGGGTAAGGGTCAGGCCCTTGGCCTTCCAATCGAGGACGGAAGGTATCATCAGGTTCACATACAAAGAGTCGTCATTGTGGAAATAAATGCTTTCAGCATATTTGGCATGGCTCTCGAAGCCGCTTCCCACACAGCACCAGAATGAATTCTCAGGGGTGCTGTACACCTTGTGGGACCCTGATCTGAGCGGCAGGAAGTAGGCTACCATACCTGTCTGAGGGTCCTGCTGGCCGAGGATATGGTTGTAGAGTGCCCTTTCATAGTACTTGGCGACATCGGCAGAAGGATTCCAGCAGAAAATATGCTTGGTGAGCTTGAGCATATTGTATGTGCAGCAGGTCTCGCCAGTGTAGCCCGAGATGTGCGAGGACATGGTCTCCGGGGCGAAATAATGCTCCTTGTCGCTGCAGCATCCCGGTGCGAATGTATGGCCTTCCATCATGCAGTGCCAGAAGAACTCGGCAGCCTTGCGGGATGTCGCGGAGCCGGTGATTTCATATTCGCGGGCTTCTGCTATCACCTTAGGTATGAATGTGTTGGTGTGTTTCGTTCCGAAATCTTCGCGTCCTTCGCGCAGAGGTTCTATGACATCGTTGTGGAAAAACCACCGTGCAAGGAACTTGTGATTTTCGTCGGAGGTTATGGAATACAGGTTCCAGAAAGCCTCCGGCATTCCTCCGAACTCGTTGCGGATCATCAGGCGGCGGGTGTCCTCATCGAGTCCGTTGAGTTTGCCGTATGCCCAGTCCGCCATCGAGACGGCGATTTGCAGGGCGTCATCGTTGCCTGCATACAGATATTGGTCTATAAGGCCCGAGAGAATCTTGTGGAGGGTGTACCACGGAGCCCATACCCTCTGTCCTTTCAGGTTCCTGTCTATCAGGCCTTCAGGGAAGGCGCTCAGGTAGCCGTTGCCGTTTGCCTCCTGCACAATCTTCAGTCCGGCTACAAGGCTGTCTCCCTTCATCTTGAAACATTCGCTTCCCGTAGCCGCATACATCAGGGCTGATGCCGAGAGGATGTGGCCGGTGGTATGGCCTCGAAGTTCGCAGTCGAGGGATTCCCATCCGCCGAGTTTCTTCACGGTCATATATCCCCCTTCAAGCCCTGCCCAGACACCAGCGGAAGTGCGGAAGCTGTGAAGGAGACGGTCTGCGGAGATTGACATCAGCCAGGCTGAGTCGCGCTGCATGTTCTCGCGGAAGCGGCTGTCAGTCAACCTGACGTCGCGCAGGTCGAAGGCCTCGGCCTTGGTGGTCACGGCGGACGAGACCTTGCCGTCGAACTGGCCCGGGTAAACAGATTGGGACCATATCGGGGTGGCGAGGAGAATTGCCAATATTGTTATTGATAGTTTTTGTCTCATTTTGTATTTCGTTCAGATCTCTCCATTCACTTCGTTCAGTCGAGATGACAGGGTATGTCATTTCGACTGAAGGTGCGCAGCACCGTAATGGAGAAATCTATTACAATACAGTATTTTTTAATTTCTTATACTCTTTCAAATCAGCGTTTGTCGCAGGGATGAAGTGCATTGCTGCACCACCGTTTGGAAGCAGGTTGAATGTCAGGGTCTGGCCGCCGCGCACAATCCAGCGGGTGCATCTGACCTTGGTAGGAGAATCAGATGCTGGGTCGTCCGTATATGCCCTGAGCACATAGTCCTCGCCTGGCTCCAGGAATGAAGTCGGAACCTGAAGGGTACGCCCCTGGTCATTGGTGATTGCACCGGCAAACCACTCCGCATCGCTCCTGCGGGCGATAACCACATGCTCGCCCGCAGCATCATCAACCACTTTTGTATCATCCCAGACGACAGGAACATTGTCAAAGAACTCAAGTTCAGGGACTTCCTTGATATTGTCCGGCTTGTCATACCAGTACAGAGTCTGGAGAGGCGAGAAGAACAATACCGGGAAGGTCAGCTGATGTGCGTGTGTATTCTTGATACGCCTGTCGAAATAGCATACAGTATAATCCGCTGCACCGCAAACCATCCTTGTGAACGGGAGGATGGTGTTCTGGGTGGCAGGAGTGAATTCCTCGTTGCCCCTGATGCCCTCCTGGGTCAGCAGGTTCGGATATGTCCTCGAATAGCCTGTGGGGCGGTATTCGTCGTGGATGTTCACCATGAGGTTGTTGTCGGCAGCGAGCCGTACGAGGGAGTGGACCCAGTCGGCCCAATGCTGCGATGTGAACTGAACGAAACCGAATTTCACGCCGGCAAGTCCCCATTCCTTATATACAGGGAAAATCTCGGCGGCCTGTTTCTGGAGGGCGTGCTGGTTGACATATACCCATACTCCCACACCCTTGGAACGCCCATATTCCACAACCTTTTTCATATCTATCGGTGCGACCACCTCGCGTGCGTCGGAGTTGAAGTCGAATGACGGGCCGTACCATTTCCAGTCATAGAGGATGTAGTCCATGTTGTGGGCGGCACAGAAGTCTATGCACTTGATGGAGTTTTCGGTGGTGAGGGTGGTCTCGCGGATAATCTTGCCGGGACGGATCCAGCTCTCGTCTGCAATCCGTGATGCCTCATTGAGGTTCAGGAAGATGTCGTTGTTCTCCAGAAGCCCTCCGAGACGGTCGGATGCCATTATAACCCTCCACGGGAAAGGATATGGGGTCACGAGGTCGGTGGCATTGTCGTTCAAGGCGGTGACCACCGTATTCGGCTTGGAGTCGGAGAGTCTGAACTTGCCACGAGGGAAATCTATCTGGGCGGCCTCCCCGAGGGCTGCATAGAGGTCGTCGGCAAGTTTCAGGGTTAGCGGTCTTTCGGCCTCCTCGGTCCAGTCTTTCAAAGGAACGAGGTTGTGGGTGGCCTGTGCCCATGCGGCATGCCAGGCCATGGTCCCCTCAGGGAAGGTGAATTCAGTATTTTCAGCCAGGACCCTGTGGTAGATTGCATCCGGGTGCATCGGGAGGATGTAGCGCAGGGCGATTCCCTCATTGTATGCCCTGACCTCGATGTCGAGGCGGTATTTGGATGCGTCTTTCTTTACGAAATGGAGCAGGATGCCGTTGCAGGCATCGTGTACCGACGACCTTTCCCCATAAGGATTGTGCCAGGTGGTGTCCTTTGCGAATGTCTCACAGGAATCGAGGACAAGGTTGTCGAACCATCTTGCTGTCTTGTCGGCCTTGCGGGCAAGGGCGTTTTCCCAGACATGATTGTCGAATGTCACATCAAGGGCGGACGGCAGGACGACCGGCCTTCCGCAATAACTTGTCTGATATGTGATTGACATCACACCGTCGTTCACGGCAGCCGAGATTTCCGCCACCTGCGAGCCGTCAGGAGATTCAACCTTGAAATCCTGGGCTGAAACAACAACTGGCAATGCCCACAACAAAAAGAGTACGATATTCCGCTTCATATTATAAATTCTTATTATTTCAATTACTACCTTTCATCTGCCTGGAGGATGTTCATCCGCTGGCTGTCATCAACAATATAATCACACACACCATCCAGCAGGATGTCCCGGCTGAAATCCCCTGTGACCGACATCCCCCTTATTTGCAGATGGTCCACATCGACAGCTATGACAGGTATCCTCGGATCCGAACCTTGGGGATTGAAAGTCATTCCGTCCAATGAAACCACTCCGACATGACGCATAAATAGTCCATAACTTGGGAGATTCCCCCACACAGTAGGCTGAGGATAACCCTTTTCATCCTCGACAATTTCCTTGTGGGAGGCCCAGTAACGGTCCCATCTGTTGTCCCTCGACATGTCGTGGCGTTTTCCGTCGCTCTGAGGGTCAGGCATATAATGTCCCTCCTTCAGACCTCCACGGTTCATGAATTTGATGTTGCTGAGGTAGATGTTCTCGATTTTGGCCTGCGGGATTCCGGTTATCGATGCACAGAAATTACCCGTTCCGTATGCCGTTATGTTGCTGATCGATATATTGCGCATCTGTCCTACAGGTGGAGCGGGAGCATCGGCAGGATACCTCCTTCCTCTGTTGCCAAGTCTCACATACAGAGGACATTCCGTACCCTGTATCAGAATGTTGTCTATGGAAACACCGTCCATTACACCTCCATCCACAATTTCCAGGGATATGGCTGTGATTCCGCTCGGGGTCGTCTTCAGGAAACGCTCGCCGTGATTGCTGCTCGGCTTCACAATACAGTCTGATATGAGGATGTTGCGGAATCCTCCGATTGACTCTGTTCCACACTTTATGGCATTGGCAAAACTGCTCAATATGCAATTTGATACGATTATATCTTCACACGGTGCCGAACCGGTGCTTTTGAGCACAATGGCATCATCGTCGGAATCTATTATACTTCCAGTGACCATAAACCTGCGGCATCCGTCTATGTCCAGACCGTCATTGTTGCCGTTGCAATGGTTGAAAACCTTGATATCGGAAATCGTGACGTCCTCACAATCGACATAGTGCTGGTTCCAGGTGGCGGCATTGCGCATCGTTATGCCCTCCACCCTCACATTGCTGCAGGAGACGAACACGACATTCTTCGGACGAAGGGTCCTTGTAGTCTGCCCTCTGCGGCCACGACCGCGTCCCCGTCCGTCTATTACGCCTCTGCCGGTAATGGCGATATTCTTTGCCTCGACGGCATATATCAATGCCAGCCATCCTTCTGCATCCTTTTCGCTGCGGTATGACGCACTCGGCTGGGCTGGAAAATCCTTGTCATCGTCACTTGCAATCAAATATGCTCCAGAAGCCAGATGAAACTCCACATTGTCCTTCAGGACAAGCGTTCCGGTAATATATTTCCCGGCAGGGACGACAACCCTTCCGCCGCCTGCAAGGCTGCAAGCCTGGATGGCGGCATTTATCGCCGTGGTCTGGACCTTGGTGGTGTCATGGGTGGCGCCGTAGCTGAAAATGTCATAATCTACATTCTGTCTCTTCGCCCCGATGGCAGGAAGGCAAACCAGCAAACCGGCCAACAATATCACAATATTCCGCTTCATAATGATATTTTTTCAAACATTTACCATTATTGACGGACAAGTCATCAAAAATACTCAGTCCTTTTGAAAAAATTTTTTCATGACAACAGAATATGCCATGACCGGAACGATTTTTTCGATTATGAAACAAGGCTTTTTGTATAATGCAACATAAGATATTGACTATTTAGGGATATTTGCGAAGCATTTTGAGAACCCTAAAAAACAATTGAACATGAAAAAATCACTTTTCCTGACACTCATCCTTGCCTTTGCGGTTTCTGTGTCGTCTTTCGCCCAGCCACGGGCAATCGGAGTCAACATCGGTTACGGATTTGACGTTTCCTACCAGCACACTCTCGGACAGAAGAACATGCTTGATCTCAACCTGTCCATTCCCGCTTTTGCCGGTATAAGCGTTCAGGGAACCTATGACTGGATCAATCCTTTCAACACAAAGATTCCATGGAACAACAAAGGAAACTGGGACTGGGAAATGGGTGTAGGAGCAGGTATAGGTTACCTTTGGAGTTTCCGCGGTCTGCTCGCAGGTGCAGCCGGACATGTCGGAGTATCCTACGATTTCTGGTTCCCGCTTCAGCTTTCGGTTGACTGGCGTCCTCTGATAGGTGTCAATACATACAACACTGGTTATGCTGACATCGCAGGAGACGATTCAGGCAGCATTGACATCGAAAAGTCCGCTCCGAGACAGTATGCCGCACAGAGATCAACTGTATCAGGAGCAAGAACAGGCGGAGCAAGATTCTGGACGCAGGGCCTGGGTGCCGTCACCATCGGTGTACGATACCGTTTCTGAGAAAACACAGAATTATTGACATTATATCCCGGTCATCCTGGTATTTCACCATGCTGATGGCCGGGTTTGTTGTATGCATATAAGTCACCTTTTTTAATAAAATGCTAGAGATTTGTACACATTTTTGTAGTTTTGTCAATGATGAAACCACATAAAAGGCAAACTATGAAAAGACATACTCTGCTGATAACCATCTTGATGCTTGCTACCGCTCTTCTGTCCGAAGCGGGGACAGCGGGAAATGACGGATACCTTTTCAGGATGCTGGATACAGGGAGCGGACTGCCGGACAACAATGTAAGGAATATGACCAGACTGCCGGAAGGACTTATGTGCATCCAGACATCGTCCATGTTGAACATCTATGACGGAGCCTCCTGCCGCAGCTATAAGTACAACGCAATCGAAATCCCTTATACTGAATACAGCGGGCTCAACGAATCCTGCTATGACCCGCAATGGAATGTGCTATGGTGCATGACCAGAGACCATATCTGGCTCTTCGATCTCAAGTCAAGGACTTTCGAATATGACCTCACTGACCGTCTCTCACAGACCGGGATGGAGGATGGCGAAATCCGGACGGTAAATATCAGCGAGGACGGCATGCTATGGCTTTGTTCCACAAACGGGAAGCTGATGATCTGGGACAGGACTGAGGGTACGGTGGAGACTGCCTCATTGCCGGAAGAAATGGAAATGCCGGTTATAATGAGGGAGTACAAAGGGAGAATGTGGTTTCTGTCCATGAATGGGATACTTGCAGAGTATGCCCCCCCCATCAAGAATTTCAAGACCATAAGGAAAGTGCCTCTGAACAATTCAGAAGACCTGTCAAGCCGTATGGAAATGGACATAACTTCCTCAGGGATAATCTGGATAATGTTTGACAAGATCCTGATGACCTATGACATGGCGGCCAATTCATTCGAGCGAATCAAGACAATCCCTTCCGAGAGCAAGGACCTGTTCACGACCATCTGCCTCGACAACGGCGACAACCTATGGTGTGGAACCGCCCGCAGCGGAGTTTCATTCATCAACTCAAGGGACATGGGCATACAGAACCTCCCATATCTTGAAATGATTGACGGCAAGAAAATCTATCATCATACCGACATATCCAAAATCTTCATAGACAGCGACGACGGCGTATGGATAGCGACCCTCTCAGAGGGGCTTCTGTACTGGCACCGGGACATATTCCATATAGATACCATCGACAATTCGACCATCTGCGGCGGTAACATGAACGACGAAAGCGTCAAATGCATGGCGCTCGACCGCGACGGAGGCATCCTTGTCGGTACCATCCACGGCCTGCTGAGGTACGACCCTGCCACAAGAAGGGTCACAGTGCCCTACCCTCGTCTGAAAGACGAGCTTTGCATAAGCCTCTACATGGACAGAAGCGGCAATATCTGGGTCGGATCATTCTACAACGGAGCATACAGGATCGACAGGAACGGCAATATCCGCAACTACCGGTACCCAGATATTTCCGTCGACATGTCATACCACGAATCCCGCCCAAATCTCAACTGCGTCAGGTCATTCTTCGAGGACAAGGAAGGCAATTTCTGGATTTCCGTATATGGAGGAGCGGGCAGGTTCGATCCCCGGACCGGGAACATATCTCTTCTGAGGGACAGTCACCCGGAATTGGAGAGATATATGATAATCAGGGACATATGTGACAGAGGCGACGGTTTTCTTCTTATGTCGGGAGACAACGGCAGATATATGTATTCCCCTTCTGCAGATATAGTCATTACCAATCCTCTTGCCGAAGGATGCCATGTCCAGACCAATCAGTCTATATCCGACAGGACTAACAAACTGCTCTGGATGGCGACAGCGGAGGGGCTCAGGGTGACTGACCTGACTGACGATTCTGTCTATAACGTAGGCAGCGACGAGGGTATGCCGGCAGGCAACATCATGAGCATAGCACAGGACATGGGAGGTAACATCTGGGCTGCATCGTTCAGTTCAGTGTCCCGCATCAAGGCAACAAGGGGTGAAAACGGCAGGTTGTCATTCGCCGTGTCCAATTTCAACAGCTCGGACGGCGTGAGTTCCGGGGCTTTTTTCCAGAAATCGGTTCTCGCGACCCCGGACGGCAGGATTTACTTCGGAGGGGCACACGGAATATGCGAAATCCATCCGGAACGGCTGTACCAGGAAATATCGGGCAACAGACCGATGATTTCTTCAATTATGGTGGCCGGGAAGGCTCTCGAAACAGGCAAGCCATTCAACGGAAGGGTCGTTCTCGAAGATGATATCGACAAGACTGACCGGATTGTCCTCAAACATGACGAGACTTTCCTGACATTCGAATTCTCCAATATCAATTACCAGAATCCGCAGCATACCTCATATCTTTACAAGCTGGAGAATTTTGACAGGGACTGGAATCTGCTGACATCAACCCCTCTAGGCAAAGCACAGTACACATATCTTGAGCCGGGAGAATACCGTTTCCTGGTCAAGGCTGCCAACAACGGAATGGACTGGGGCGAGCCATCAGCAATAAACATTACCATACGTCCGCCGTTCTACAAGAGCATCGCAGCATATATCATATATATCATCCTGGCAATCACGGCAATGGCAGTTTCCATTTATCTGATAGACAGACGGGCTCGCAGGCGCATCAGGGAAAACAAGGAAATGGAAGAACGCAGGCGCAAGGAGGAGCTGGACCAGATGAAATTCCGTTTCTTCACCAACATTTCACATGAGCTGCGCACTCCTCTGTCGCTGATCATGCTGCCGCTGGAGAGCGTGATGAAGGAGATGAAGGATTCTCCGGTGATGTCGAAACTGACCACGATGCACAACAATGCGGAGCAGCTGCTTTCGCTTGTGAACCACCTTCTGGACTTCAGGAAACTGGAGATGGGAGGTGAGAAGCTTCACCTTGTCAGGGGCAATATATCTGAGTTCATGGCGGGTATCAAGGAGTCTTTCAATGATGCGGCGCAGAAGAAGGGCATAAACCTGACGCTCGAAGATGAAATGATCAACCCTACTATGGTGTTTGACAGCACCCAGATGCAGAAGATGGTCAACAATCTGCTGTCCAATGCATTGAAATTCACCCCTGATGGAGGGATGATACATGTCAGGCTGTCTCAGGACGAGCAGAGAAGGATGGTACTGGAGGTCTCGGATACGGGAATCGGAATTCCTGCAGAAGATCTTGACCATGTTTTCGACAGGTTCTACAGGAGCGGGAACACGGAACTCAGAACGGGATCCGGCATTGGTCTCAGCCTTGTAAAGCAATATGCTGAGATGCATTCCGGCAGCATCAGCGTGGTCTCGGAAGTGGGGAAGGGTTCTACATTCACTCTCATTATACCGACTGACCTGAACATTGTTGAAGGTGAAAAGCATCAGGATGTACAGATTTCCGAGAATGTCGTGGAGGATACGAAGAGCAAGGAGGATACCCCGGACAAGAGGCAGATCATGCTTGTGGATGACAACCGGGATTTCAGGGAATATATCGTCGGAGAACTGTCTTCTGACTATGACGTGCTAGCAGCCGAGGACGGGAAGCAGTGCATCGAGATGCTCAAGAGTGCCAATCCGGAGGTCATCATCTGCGATGTCATGATGCCTAACATGGACGGATTTGAAGTGACGAAGGCAATAAAGAGCAATATCGAGACTTCACATATTCCGGTCATCCTGCTGTCTGCCAGGACATCTGAAGACATTCGTCTTGAAGGCTATGAGACGGGGGCTGACGCCTATCTGACAAAGCCATTCAAGCTCGATATCCTTCAGGCAAGAATCCGGAATCTGATCGAAGAAAGGCACAGGAGGATTGATTCTTTCTCAAAGGACGAGAAGATTTCTCCGTCTGAAGTTACAATCACCACGATTGACCAGAAACTGATGACCAGAATCATGGAGTCCATAGAAAAGAACATGGACAATTCTGAATATTCAGTCGAGGAGCTTTCATCTGACGTTGGAATGCACAGGATGAACCTCTACCGCAAAATTCAGTCACTGGCCGGGATGACCCCTTCGGAGTTCATAAGGGCTATGAGGCTGAAAAGGGCCGCCCAGCTTCTGCGGGACGACCCAAATCTGACGGTATCCGAGGTTTCCGACATGGTCGGTTTCAACACCCAGAAATATTTCACCAAGTATTTCAAGGAGATGTTCGGTGTCCCTCCTTCGCAGTATCGGTAGGATTAGTCGAAGTCTGATGGCTTTGGCTGAAATTTCTCTTGATGAAAGCTTGACTACAACCTCTGGACAGTCTCTATCGGCAATTCGGAGATTTCGGTGGCTACAATTGAGCTGCTAACTGATTGATCCTGTCAACTGTAAGACCGGTAATTTCCGCTACAATGTCTAATGTCATTCCTTTTTTCAGCATTTTAGAAGCCATGGCTATCTTCTCTTCTTCTCTGCCTTCCTTTCGTTCCATCCTTTTCTGAAATTCAAAGTCCAACTCGTTCATAATGTCATTCTCGAATCTTAGTTTCTGATCAGGTGTCATTGAAGCGATTTCGGTGGCGTCTATGAGCTTTGAGACGAATTCATTCCTGGCGATTGTCTCCGGAATGATGTCGAGGTCTCCGCAGTGGATGAACCAGTACAGCAGGCAGTCGAGCTCCGACTGACACTCTTCGGCGCTCTTGTCGAACCGCTCCAACTCTGCAAAGTTAACACTAATCGTCGGACTTGCAAGTTCCTTCGTCCTTGTTTCCATGAACTGGTAATGTGAAATCAGGTGGTCGGCATCCCATTGATTTTCATCGTCATGCGGCAGCCTGTAGTCTGTGATGCTTATGACATGGACCGGCCTCAGTGCGAAGTACTGGTCGCCCTTCATGAGAGGGTTGCGGTAGGTCCCTGCTCCGTAATAGACGAGCCTCTCGAAATAGGAGTCGTAGAACTTGCGCTGCACCTCTACGATGTACTGGGAGCCGTCGGGTCCCTTGCAGATCAGGTCGAGGATGGTCCTTTTTGATACTGGTGTATCCTGCTGCTGCTCCCTGTCGCAGTATTCCACGATGTCATCGACCTTGACTCCGTCTGGGAGGAGATAGTTCAGGAGTCCTATGAGGAGGTCCTTGTTTGACTTCTCCATGAATACGGCCTTGAAACCAGAGTCGCTTCTCAGAGGCACGAACCGGTTCGGATAGATTTTGCGTTCCATTATCATGACAAATACATTTTATGTTCATGGGTGCAAAGTTCGGGAGGATTATCCGTGTACCGAAAAAATACACTGTTAAGTGAAGAAATCGGTCTCCCACATTGATGGAAAGCCGATTCGGATATGAAAATTTGTCTGATTTTGCAGCAAAACGGAACAAATATTAGCGGAATCCTGGGGCCGTGACAGGAAAGAGATGTCTCACTTCGTTCGACATGACAGGGAAAAGCGTTGTCACCCTCAGATTCCTCGTCGCTGCGCTCCTCGGAATGACAATATCTTGTTTGTGAATATTCGAAAAGAAAGTATCTTTGTTCAGATTATAATATTCGGGTAAAATAGAATCTTTATGATAATTTTGCAAAAACCTATATCCAGGGAACGACTTGCCGAATTGGCAGAGAATTTCTATGGAGATATGATTAAAGGGGTTGTCGATATAGACAGCGGTAAACTGGCGCTTGACGCAGAACTGCATTCTGATCTTGAAAGGATGTTACTTGAAGACGGTTCTAGACAAGAGTTCCTATGGGGAATCAACCTTTATCCTGAAGTTGAAGATGAGGATTTTATTGAATTTGATTCACTCATCAACATACGTCCTAGACAGAACAACAGAAGCAGATACGTCGAGGATGCAGCAATCCGGGACGCCATTAAAAATATAGTTGAGTCTTTCATACAATGATGACAGGAAACAAACTTGATGCAGACAGATGGGCGTCAATCAGCCTGATGGAGCAGATGGCCAACATAGGCAGTGAGGTCGGAAGGACATGCAAATGGCTGATGAAAGATAAAACTGACATGGCAGAAAAAGCATTCTCCCGTTCCCTGGACATCATTGATCTGACCATTAAATATGGAAGACTCAATAAACCTGGAAGAGGAGAATTGCTAAAAGAACTGTGTCGGCTGCGTGAATGTTTCTGCGAAGCATACATCAACCACGACATTCACACTTTGGAACTGTTGGACAAGGATTTGGGGCATTATGCAACGGCTTTGCGCCGCGACATTGCGTGATGGATCTCTCGACTCGCTTCGCTCGCTCGAGATGACTGATGTCATGTCGAGCGAAGGGCTGAAGAAGACATACACATTGTCATGTCGAGCGAAGGGCCGCAGGACCGGAGTCGAGACATCTTTACAGAAGATGTGTCAATTGGACATTGAGTTCCTGGACGGCGGATTTGTAGGTGGAGTCGCCGTCGGCTTCAATGCATAGGGTTATGCCTGTCCACTGACGGTTCGGATCCTTGCCGAAATAGGTCGTATCTACCTGGAAGGTGTAGGGGCCGACCTGTCTGGCAGGGCCGCTGATGAGGACTATCCGAGGCTTGGCGTCAACATGATCGCTGCTGCGCACGGTCATCGTCGAATCCACAAAGACAGGGGTGATGGTAAATTCGTCTCCTGTGATGCCGATGTTCATCTTGACATGCTTCTCCGGACGATATTCTATCAGCTTGCCGTCATATTCCGCACTCACCCACTGGCGTTTCTTGCCCCAATTCTGCAAATAGCGCTGCCGTGTGAGGGCGACCATCTCCTCGTCCTGATACCAGAACTGCTCGTGAGGATCGTCGCTTTCATGACCGTCCGCGAACCACCTCGAATAGCGGCATCCGCCTTCCGGTCTCGGGTCGTCGAGGGACTTGGCGATGAATCTTGCCATATAGTCAAGGGTCTCACGGCACAGGTCGAAATGTCCCTTGCCGGAATCGCACAGGAAGGATATCCGGCTGTCGGGATACATCATCTGGAATGCCAGGGCCGGAAGAAGACGGGCTTCCCACCATTCGTACTCGCCCATTATCATAAGGCCAGGGATGCGGTCTATGTTGCGGGTGCGGCCCCATTCCACATTCGCCCTGCCGTAACCGCAGAGGTTGGTGCGCGGGGCATCGCCGTGATAGGAAATGATGCACAGGGTACGGTCAGGATTCCACGCGGCGAAGTTCCAAGGGAATGTGGCCTGGGCGGAGTGACCGAAAGGGATTACAGGGGCTGTGGCGATTTCCGGATGAGCGGTACCTTCCGACAGTTCCTGCATCATGGTGTCGAAGCGTTCCTGACAGCCGGAGGTCACATCCCAGTTCTGGGAACCGCGCTGGACGAAGAGCATTGCCACTCCGAGGGAGTCCATTGCGGAGCGGAACTGCGCATCCCTGAAAAGGACTTCCTCGGTCATGTTCTGGTGGCAATACAATATGGCACGGACTTTCTCGCTGCCGCGTGGCAGACGGATGTAGGAGCGTGCGCCTTCCTCGCCGCAATGCCAGTCGAATAGTGCTGATGGTTGAGCGGTGGCACTCATGGCGGAGAGCATCAGGACCGCCGCTGTTATGTAATTCTTTATTTTGTTCATGTTATGATGGGGTTTCATGTTTATGCACTATTGGGGCATTCCGGGGCGAGGGGGAAAGTGAGGGGCTTTATTGTCATTCCGAACGGAGTGAGGAATCTGCGGGGGATGGTGTTTTCTCCCGCAGATTCTTCGTCGCTTTTCCGGCTGCCGCCGGCTGCGCGCTACAAAAGCCCGCTGGGCTGTTTGTTGTTCGCTTGCGACCTCGGAATGACAGGAGGCTGCGCTTCTCTGAATGACAAGAAGAAAAAATGCTTAGCTAACTTTATTATATGTAAGGCCAGTCTTTAATGCAAAGTCGTTCATATCATCAACAAGTTCATCAAGGGAACGATATGTACGGAACCAGTAAAAATTATATGAAGCCTGGACTGCATTTTTGCTACTATCCTTAAAATCACATATTTTGAATGTAACTTTTCCTTGTGAAAGGAATTTCTTTGGGATTTCAGTAGTTGTCATTGTTTGCTGTGAGAGGTCATATACCAAGACCTTTGAGCCATCTGACAATTGATACTCAAACAATCTTTTATATGGAGCATCCCCGCCGACTACTCCTCCATAGCCAACACCTTCATAAGTAAAACCACTGCAATCGAATTTTACAGAGCGTGTATTTACATTGGCATTATCTATAGGGTCAGTAATCCTTATTGCTACAATTGGAGACATTTCAGCTGAAAGCCAAGTACTCTCTCTCTTTATATTTCCTGCTCCACCTGTATTTGAGTTTATCGTAACATAAGTATCTTCATAAGTACCGTAAACAGCCTTATTAAGTTCGCTCTTTGTTGCATCTTTAGAATCTATTGCCCAATTAGTGGAATTTGCAGCATCACGGTACCAAGGAGCCACTCTAAATGTTACAGGAAAACCAACTGAGCCATAAGTCGCCTTGATATTCACAACACCAGCGTTTTTGAAAGTGACAACTCCTTCAGCATTAACGGTTGCGTTATTGGAATTTCTAGTACCCCACGATGGTGTACCTGTTCCTTCTGCAGGAAGCTCATATTGAATTTGATATGTATCCACCAAAGACACATAGCTTGTAGGGGCATTCGTAATCTTGAAGTCCTTTGCTTTATCAAGACTCACTTCTCCAAATGAAAGGACATCATTGGAGGCTACTTTAACGGCACTTCCTGGTCCTATTGACATAACCTTTCCATCCGTGGTTGTTATTGCAACTGTAAATTTATGATCCACATCCGTGGTTGACGGACGAATTACAGCATAATATGTTCCAGGCACGAGCGCCGAGAAATCTTCAGACGCGATTGTCACCTCTTTGTAACCTGGAGGAGTATTAGTCTGTCTGACAAGTGAAAAATCGTCAACCTTAATCTGAACCTCTCCCGTAAGACATTCATCAGACATAAGAGTAATGGCTTGGACATTAGTCATCCCTGCAGGGATAGTCACTTTTACCAATGCACACAGATTCTTGAAAGAAAGATACTTATCTTCAGCGGTAGTCTTTGCAGCAGTAAGGTTCAGATTGTTGTCAAATCCGCCAGGAACTGCTTTCTGAAGATTCGGAATTGTCGTTTTGATATATGTTCCATCGAATGATGCTGCCATTGAGGCTGGATAAAGAGCATAATAATATCCCGTTTCCTCAACTTCAGTGATAGTAAACTCTGCATTGGCATCAGATACTGAAGTCGCTTCAGTGATAACCACTTTTTTGTCATAATCAGAGATTACCGCAATCTTATCCCCCTCCGTCCAATAAACCTTCTTGCCATCGACAAGGGAGGTTTTGGTATCGACACCGTCAAGGTCGGCGGTGAAGGTGATTGTCGTCTTTGTGGATGGTGATTCTATGTGTTCGAATGTGCATGAAACTGCCGCGAGTGAGAGGGCAGCTGCAAGAATTGTTGATATCTTTTTCATAGCTTGTCCTCCGTTGTTAAAAGATTCCATATTCCTTTTCATCATCGAATTCCTGTGTCGATGCGCAGAGAACCCCTTCTGAGGTGATGTCCATCGTGGTTACCGTCGGGGTTTCATAGATAGCCCTTTCAGTTGAGTTTGTGTTGATTTGTTTCATGTTATTGTGTTTTTGTTGTTGAATCTAAATTTCTTTTGGCGTTGTTTTGGGATGTCAATGCATGCCGTGACAAGAAAGAGATGTCTCACCGTGTTCGACATGACAAAGACTGTCTTGGGGGATGTCATTCGCCCCGGTAGAAGAGCATGGTGCCCCAGCCGAGTTGGTCGAAAGCGCCGCTGTTGGTTCCGTATCGGGAGTCTCCCGAACCTCCGTCTCCCGTAAGGGTTCCTTCAGTGTAACGCAGCTGGTCGGCAAATAGCCTGACATAATGCACGTTGGCATCGCTCACATTCATAAGATTGTGATAATGGGAGTATATCAAATCCCAACAAGGCCGAATCGTTCCCCTGCCGGTTGCCGACACCTCCGTGTGCTCCGCCCCGTGGCCCTTGCTGGCGCAACCGCAACCATCAGGACAGTAGCTGTATGGCGTGAACGGCATTGTCGAACAGATAAAATCTCCATCCGGATTCACATTGTACTTGGCCGTATATTCGCACATCGGAAGCACCTTGCTGTCCTTCATTCCCCAGAAATCAAGCCCTATGTTCCAGGCCATCTGGCAAAGTTCCGCACACATCGAAACCACCAGCGTTGCGTGGCCCTGGTCCCTTCCGGACTCCATACTCTGGGCAATCATTCCGTATCCATCAGGATCGGCTACCGGATCATAAGGTATCATATTGTCTATGCAGCCGCTTCCCTCTCCTGCAGAGAAATTGTCATATACCTTTTGGATAAGATCCATATCCTCCAGATATATGCCGATTGCAAGCATCGAGGCGAGGTTGGCGAGCTCCCAGTTGGACCAATAGTGCAGGGAGCAGTTCCTCTCCCCTCCGTGGGTGTCGATGAACCATTCGTTCTTGGCAATCCAGACT
>JBJEBN010000115.1:82777-102199 GCA_051870095.1 Candidatus Cryptobacteroides sp.
GTTCCTCTCCCCTCCGTGGGTGTCGATGAACCATTCGTTCTTGGCAATCCAGACTGTGCGGAGCCATGTCTTGAAATCGTCCTGGTCGGCCGCTGCCCAGCCCTCGTAGTCACGAAGGAGTTCGGCTGCGTTGCCGAGGGCGTGTCCCTGGAAACCGGCGCACAGATACTGGTTGTTGTCATTGGCGGTTATCTGCGTGCAGACATCAGTCCATTGATTCAGGATGTTCACTGCGGCATCGGCATAGGATGTTTCCCCTGTTATCTGCCAGCGCAGAGCAAGCTGGAACGCCGCAGCTGCATCACGGGCTATGTTCATATAATTCTGGCTCTCCACACCTGTCCCGGTTACATCTCCGCGGACAATTGTAGCAACTGGATTCGGAGTGTATGAAGCCTGAGCATATTTATTGCCACAGAACGACTTGTAAGCGGCATAGACAGGGTCGGAAGGGTCGGCAGCGGACACGGCAGCGCGTACCCTCGCAATGTCTCCGGCATTCACCAGCGCACACGGATGAGCCTTCATGGACACGCCGGAGGCCGGCACATTGCCGCAATTGATGATCTGGTTCGCATCAATCGTCAACACGGAAGCTGATGATCTGGCATACATCTGTCCGGATGACAGCCTGACATAGATCGTAAACTGATGATTGCCAGGGGCAATTACAAAATAGTAATTTCCAGGGATGATCTTGTCTTCTCCGTCACCGATTGTCACATCCATGGACGAAGATGCTGAAACAGGAGACATGGACGGACAGCCTTCCTTATCAATCGCAATTTTCATATCCCCGGCAAGAGGTTCGATTGAGGATAATGTCAAAGATACAATGTCATCCATATCCTCGGGAACAGTCATTTTCACAAGAGCACAGACATTCTTGAATGAAAGGTTTTCATCCTTTGTCACGGCGACAGAAATATTCAGGCCTGTATCGAATGTGCCTGGGATGGCTTTCTGGCTGTTCGGGAGCGTCGTGGAGATTGTCCCGTAGGAGTCGCAGGATGCTTCCGAGCTGTAAGGATACAATGCGTAATATGCTGTGGCATTTGGCTTTGTGTACCCGGTGAATGTAGCTGCATTCCCATTCAGGTCAGCAGCGACAAACCTGTTGTTGGACCAGGAGGAATTGTCGAAGATGGAGATGGCGTCGCCTTCGGTCCAATACACCTTCTTCCCGTCAACAAGGGTCGTCTTGGTGTCGGGGGCGAGGATGGAAACGAAGGTTTTCTGCTCCAGGTGTTCCTGGGACGGGCAAATCTGCACGATTTCGCAGGATTGCAGAATCGTGCAGATTGTGACTGCCGTCAGGATGTTCTGAATTAATTTCATTATTCTCCAAGATAGTACATCATCGTGCCCCAGCCAATCTGGTCGAAAGCCGAACTGTTGGAACCATATCGGGAATCGCCGGATCCGCCGTCACCGGTGAGTACTCCATCAGTATAACGGAGCTGGTCTGCAAACAGTTTTGCATAATAGACATCGTCGTCGCTGACCTTGGCAACATGCTTATAGTGTGAATATATCAGATCCCAGCAAGGACGGATGGTTCCGCGGCCATCTGAGGATACCACTTCATGCTCTGCACCGTGATTACCGCTGCATCCACAACCGGGAGCACAATAGCTATAGTGTTTGAAAGGCATGGATGTACAGATATATGTTCCATTAGGCATAACGTTGAACTTGGCAGTGTATTCGAACATCGCCAGCATCCTGTTGTCATTCATGCCCCAGAAATCAAGACCGAGGTTCCAGGCCATCTGACAGAGTTCGGCAGACATTGAAGCCACGAGGGTTCCATGTCCCTGGTCGCGGCCTGACTCCATGCTCTGAGCCAGCATACCATGTCCGTCAGGGTCGGCAACCGGGTCGAAAGGCACGATATTATTGATGCAGCCGCTTCCCTTGCCTTCACGGAAATTGCGGTAAACCTTGGTTATCAGGGCATTGTCTTCGAGGTATGTACCGATTGCCAGCATTGAAGCAAGGTTGGCAAGCTCCCAGTTGGACCAATAGTGCAGATCGCATACTCCGCTGCCGCCATGGTTGTCAATGAACCATTCGTTCTTGGCAACCCATACATTGCGAAGCCATGCCTTGAAGTCATTCTGGTCTGCGGCTGTCCAGCCCTCATAGTCGCGGAGGAGTTCAGCTGCGTTTCCGAGAGTATAACCCTGGAAGCCGGCGCAAAGATATTGGTTGTTGTCATTGGCCTTTATCATCTGGCATACATCGGCCCAATCATTCAAGATACGTACTGCATCATCGGCATATTTGCTTTCACCAGTCAGTTTCCAGCGAAGTGCGAGCTGATATGCGGCAGAAGCATCTTTGGAAATGGTAATATAGTTCTCTTTTCCTTCTCCGATTCCGGTAGCATCACCACGGATTATGATTTCCACAGGATTGGCCTTATAGCCGGACTGAGCATATGGGCTCTTGCAGAAATTGGTATAGGCCACATATACAGGATCGGATGCAGATGCAAGGGCGATCTGATTCTTGACCCTTTCGATGTCGGCTTTGGAAACCAACGCACAAGGGTGGTTGAAAGTATAGCTTGAAGGATATTCGAATTCTTCGGGCTCTTCCGGCTTCTCAACAGGTGTCAAATCAACGACTCCATGTTTGAGATAATCGGTGCAGGAGGCCGTGCTTATCGACACGGCCATCGCTGCTATTAAAATGAACTGAACTGAATGTTTCATATTACTATTTTACCTTTTCATAAGTAAGACCAGTTGCTGTTGTGCAATCTGACAGATATTCTTCGAGGTCTTCGAGAGATCCGAAAGAACGGAACCAGAAGAAACGGTAGGTATCCTGAACGGCAACTCCGTCTTTCTTGACATTGGCCATCTTGATCTGGACATTGCCGTCTGCAAGGAAGTCTTCAGGGATCTTCTTGCCACCAACTCCCTGAACAGAAAGATCATAGACTATTACAGCCGAACCGTCCGAGCAAGCATATTTATGATATGCCTTGTTAAATCCGCCTTCGATTGCACCTGTAAAATTGATACCATTGAAGGTGAAATTGCTTGCAAAGTCAAAGGTGATTTCACAAGTGTAGTCTTCCTTGTCGTTGTAATCATCCAGACGGATTGCAAGAATCGGAGCCATAGCAGGAGATACCCAAGGCTTGGAAGTCCTCTTGATATCACCCCTTCCGGATGCATTAGGCTTCACTTCTACATATTTCTCTCCTGCAGCTGAAGTCTTCACCTCTCCATAAGTTGCATCTGTTGTTGCTTTCGTCCAGGACGATGGCTCATCCCTGTACCAAGGCCTTACATCAAAAGTTACAGGATAGTTGACTCCGTCATATACTGCATGCAGCATGGCAACACCCGGCCTCTTGTTGAATACAACTGTTCCATTTCCGGACAGGGCATCTGAGGTAAGTGTAACTTTGGATGGAGTTGAAGTGATGATATTGTTGTTGCGGTTGCTCCAAGTTAGATCCTTACCAGTATAGTCAGATGATGTTTCATATCCGATTGTCCACGTATCCAGCAAAGAAATCGGGCCATCTGGAAGATTGGTCAATTTGAATTTCTTTGAGCCGGCTGCCGGTACTGCCCCAAGGTTGACGATATCGTTGGATACCACTGTTTTTGAAGCATTTGAATACCTTGTATAGAGTTCATTATCCATAGTGGTCACACCAAGATAAATCTTTGAATATGTACCCGGCATGACCACGAAATAATAGTCCCCAGGCTCCATTGCGGCACCACCATTGTCGAGGTTGATTTCCTTGAAAGCATTGTTGGAGGAGGTATTGCCTGCAACGGAAAAAGTTCCGTCATTGTGCAATGTTACCTCCATCTTTCCTGAAAGGTAAGTTGAAGATGTGAGTGAGACAGCCCGGACATTGGTCATGTCCTCAGGAATGGTAACCCTCAGCAATGCACAGACGTTCTTGAAATTGAGCATATCACCTTCTGACACTGCCAAAGAAACATTGAGGTTGTTGTCAAAACTGCCTTTGACAGCTTTCTGGCTCACTGGAATATCAATGGTTATCTTCTTGTTTGCCGCATCATAAGTAGTCCCATATTTATAAGGATATACAGCCACATATTCTGTAGCACCATCGGCGACATAACCGGAGAAGAATGCACTGCCTCCAGAAATATTGGACGATTCGAACGGATTATTGGCATTGGCGACATTGTCGAAGACGGAAATCCTGTCACCTTCTGTCCATAAAACCATGTGATCGGAAAGCGAGGTCTTAGTGACAGTCATATCTGCTGTGAATGTCTTTTCAACAAGCACAGGATCATTTGAAACAGAAGGAATCTGTTCCTTTGCACATGAGGCAGCCAGAACCACTGTGGCTGCAATGAACATATAACTCTTTTTCATAATTATCCCTCCTATATTACCAAACCCACTCTGTATCAGGATTGAAATCCTCTATGAAAGCATTGGATTCATCACCGCTTGCGCACAGAACGCCCTCTGTTGCGACAATCACTGTATTTATCGCAGGGGTCTCGTATCGAGACCCGGCTGCGCCATTATTGTTGTTGAGTTTCATGATTTTATGATTAATTGAATGTTATCGATGTGGTTTCTGACCATTTGTTCAGGTATTCAGCCAATTCAGCCTCGGAAGTGAAGGTGTGGAACCAGAACAGTCTGTAATAAGCTCCATGATCAGAAGAATGAGCCTGCCCATCTTTACGCTTTATGTCGGCATACTTGAACTGGAATGTATTGAATTTCACGATGTTTCCATCTTTCAACTCACCTCCTGTCTTCAATGGCTGAGAAACTAGATCATATACGCAGATGTAAGATCCGTCGGAGCATTTGTATCTTGCCTTCCACTTGCGATTGCCGCCTCCTATTTCTCCGGCGAACTTCGTTCCGTCCAATTCGCTTTCACCGACGAGGTCGAATTTGATATTGGTATTGGTAAATCCGAGGTCGTTCACGTCATCCATCCTAACACAGAGAATAGGGTATTCGGCACTGATATATGTAGCTGTCGTCCTCTTGAAGTCACCACGGAGGTTGACAGGGTTGCTTTGGATAGAAGGAACGATATAGAGATATGCTTCATCATATTCGTTCTTCTTCCATTCCTGAGTTGCTCCGCTGGTTGCGACGGCCCAATTAGGATTGTCCTTGTCGGTGAAATGGTCACGGTAGAAGCCTGCAGGAATGTTGAACTTCATGGTAACGGTCTTCTCAAATCCGGCAGCAACTTCCTCAGTTTCAGGAATTGATGCGGTGATTTCGACTTCGCCGTATTTCACGAATGTAACCAGACCCTTACCGTCAACCTTGGCGACATCGGTGTCGCTTGATGTCCATGTAATCAGAGACCTTGTTGCAACCTCCGGATAGGTCTCACACTCAACCTGATATGCACGGTCTGAGAGGGAGAACACATCCGAAGCGGCAGGTGCATTGATCATCTTGATTCCAGTCGGGGTAATGACTCTGTCGATATAGATCTTATGAGTTGCCGTAACCTTTCCGGCGTCGAGCGCTGTTGCAACCATCTCGACCTCTCCCTGTGACACTCCGGTTACTACTCCTGAAACAGGATCTATGACAGCAATGCTTTCATCCTTTGAAGACCAGAGCACGCTCTTGTAGGTGGCATTTTCAGGGGTCACCTTTGCCGAAAGGGTCATTGTCTCACCGATGTAGCATGACGGGAGCGGGCTGAACTCGCTGACATGGTCGCTGTCGTCGGTGATTTCAATTGAAGTTACCTTCTCAACAGTAGCGAACACCGTCACCTTTATTGAAGAATTGGCAACCATATTGATTGTAGCAGGAGAAACTGTCACGACTGACACACCTGCAGCTTTTGCCGTCATCTTTCCGTATTCATCCACGGTCAGGACATCCTCGTTGCTTGATGTCCACATCAATTCCGGATATGTCAATTCGGAAAGATCGGCAGGATCGGTCAGAGCTCCGAGCTGGATGCTCTCGCCCACTATCATTGGCAGAGTAACTGACTTTGCGATTTCATCGTCCACATACATCTTGGCCCTGTCACCATCCTGCATCGTGATCTCCACGGAATGCATCAGAGTGGCAGCCCCAAGTATGTATTCATCCTCCTTCTGACATGATGCAAGCATCAATACCGCCATCAAGGCAGGGCCGAATAGATATTTAGATATATTCTTCATATTATCAAGTGTTTATACATTCATTATTTCCATCCATCGTTCTGGCCGAGCTGAGGATTGAGCTGAGTCTCATTCGAAGGCAAAGGGTAGAGGTAATTCTTCTGTGCCCATGTGCATCCGTCATATTTGATGATGCAGCCTTCCGCGTCAAGAGGATTGGACTGCTTAGCCCATGCCGTCTCGAACTGGGTGCCCTTCCAGAGGATGCCAATGCGGTTGCCTGGCATCTCTGTTTCAGCTGTCTTCCAGCGTTTGAGGTCGTCGATGCGGAATCCTTCGTGGAAGAGCTCAACTGTCCTTTCTGCACGGATTTCCTCCAGCATGTCAAGTCCGTTGGCAGATACAAGGTTGTTGGAGAGCTTGGTCATGGTAGGATTGGAACGGCTTCTGACAAGGTTGAGGGACTCATTGAGCTGTTCGTCGGAGATTCTGCCATTGAGTTCATAGACAGCCTCTGCATAGTTCAAAAGGACCTCTGCATAACGGATGACAGGGTAATCATAAGCCTCGTAGGCATCCTGCACTTGTCGCTCGGTAGCCCATTTCCAGCAGGCATATCCTGTATTTGAGAACACTGATGTCACTATGCACTTTCCATCCTCCTCATCGGTCTCATCCCATGCAGTGCGCCATTTTCCATCGTTGTCCCAACGCTTCTGGCCATGCTTGAGCAGGGTGGCGTTCATACGGTTGTCGCGGTTATTGAACTCGGAAGTGAGTCCTGAATATCCCTGGAACATGGCTGACTTGTCGATAGGAAGTCCATCCTGGCAACGGTACATGTTCGCGAGCTTGCGGGTAGGGAAGGTTGCGGAACCGATACCGTGGGTGATGTTGAGACCTATAGGCTTGAGAGCCTCGTCGTGGCGTTTTGCAAGAATGTATTCCTTGTTGTCTGCGCGGGTAAGGCCGGCAGGGTTGCATTTCACAGCCTCGAGGATGAACATATAACGGTAGCTGTCCCTGCCTCCGAGTGCCTCGCTGTAGAAGAGCTCATATTTCTTGCTGTCCATCACCATTTTGGCAGCATCAACAGCCTCGCCGAGCAGTTCGGTTGCAGCGGAAGCATTATGATATTTCTGCCAGGTTCCTTCATAAAGGGCAACCCTTGAAAGGAAGGCTGCTGCGGTATAGCGACAGAGGCGTCCGTCCTCAGCAGGGGTTTCAGGAAGCAGTTCCATTGCCTTCTTGAGGTCTGATACACAGAGTTCTATGACTTCGGAACGGCTGTTGCGTGCTCCATAGAGTTTTTCACTGTCCAGGTCAACCGGTTCAGTAACGAGGATGACATCTCCGAAAATCTGGACGAGTTCGAAATAAAGATATGCCCTGAAGAAATAAGCTTCCCCTACCGGAACCTTTATTGCTTCTGCATCGGTGAAGGATTCTGCCTTCTTGAGCAGCAGGTTGGCATAATAGAGCCTCTTGTAGAGCTGCGTATAGTTCGGGTCCGATGTCGGGATGACATTGGTTCCCTTGTTGTACACATTCTCGCCGGTTCCGACGAGCAGGTCGGAGCGGAAATCCGAGTGCGGACCGTCGGAAATTCCGTTCATCGAAGTGAGGGATGTGGATCCCTGAAAATCCCTTGTCCAGCCGTAGAACTGGTTGGCAAAGAGGGCGAAGTTGGATGCAGATGACCACACATAGTTGTCCGCCATCTGGTCCTTCGGATTCAGATTCATGCATGATGCGCTCATCAGAGCCACACCGAGTGCAATTAGGAATTTGTATATATGTTTCATAGTCAATGTCAGAATGAAAGGTTAACTCCGAAGGTGAATGTCCTCAGGAACGGGTAGCGGGATGTTGTTGAAGGGTTGCTCTTTGCCTCCGGGTCCCAGCCGTCCTGAATCTGAGAGTATTCCCAAAGATCTGCTCCGGTGAAATAGAAACGGCAACCTGAAACGCCTTTCTTGTCCTCGAAGAGTTTGGAAGGAAGAGAATATCCGAGAGAAACATTCTTCAGACGGATATAAGCTCCGTTGGATGCAGACCAGGTAGAACACTGGTAGTTGTATTCATTGATGTTGCTCTTGGTCGTATATGAAGGATAGTGACCGTCAGGATTGGTCGGGCTCCACACTTTTCCTACAGACTGATTTGTCGTATTGGTGTAGAGGGCACGCATCGGAACAGTCCAGTTGTTGATTCCATTGAAGACGGTCCTGTTGGCTGCTCCCTGGAACACAATCGAGAGGTCAAGGCCTTTCCATGCAAAGCCGACATTGAACGAATATTGGATTTCAGGAGTGTCGGATCCGAGGAAGACATAGTCGTTGGCATCGAGTTTTCCATCATTGTTCTCATCACAGAACATATTGTCACCGAGCCTGAGTTCTGAAGGCATTCCGATTCCGTTTCCTTCGTAATATTTTGCAAGATAAGCATCACGCTGCTCCTCAGTCTGGATCTTGCCGCCATAGCGAAGTCCGAAAAGTGAGTTGAGTGGATAGCCCTCGCGGTTGCTGACATAGCTTCCGGCAGTGATGTTGGCTGATCCTCCGAGATCGACCAGACGGTTGCGGGAGAATGTGAAAGTACCTCCGATGTTGTATGAGAAATCACCGTAGTGGTCTCTCCACTGGATCTGTCCCTCATATCCCCAGGCCTTGAATTTACCGGAGTTTGTGGTAGGTGCGGAGTCTCCGATCACGGAAGGGTAGTCGATGTTCACAAGCATGTTGTTGTTCTGCTTGAGGAACGCCTCTACGGTTCCTGTGAGCCTGTCATCAAGGAAACCGAAATCAAGACCGACATTCCATGTCTGAATCTTCTCCCACTGACGGGTAAGGCTGATGAGCTTGCCGTTGGTGGTGATGGTGGACAGGAGTCCGTTTCCTACGAGCGCTCCGTTGTTGGAGTTGATCTTGTAAAGGAGCACACCGTCGTAGTTGTCGATACCTGCCTGGTTACCGACCTCACCGTATGAAAGCCTGAGTTTCAACTCATTGAGCCAATTTGCATCTTTAAGCCATTCCTCCTTGCCGATTCTCCATGCAAGGGAACCGCCCCAGAAGAATTTCCACCTGTTTTCCGGCTGGAACTTGGACGAGCCGTCGTAACGGGCATTGAGTTCGACCAGATACCTTTCACGATAGTCATAATTTGCTCTTGCAAAGACAGATGCAATTGCCCACTGGCTCTTTGACACGGAAGAAAGCTTGATTTCCCCTGCTCCGTTCACGACTTCAAGGCAATCCTGGATATCCTTTCCTTCTACACCGAAGATTGAATAGTCACGGAATTCATACTGTCCGCCGAGGGTGACGCTCAGATTGTGAGCATCTGCGAATTTGTGATGTCCGTTGAGATAACCGGTGATTGAGTAGAAATCGGTATGGCTTGCCGTCTGGTTGTAGTAGGTATCGGCAGCTGTCGGGGTCGTAAGGACCTTCTTTGTACCGGCGTAATTGTAGTAATCGAGGGAATTGTTGACCTTCGAACGCTCGGCTGTCGAGGTGTTGTAGCCAAGATTGAGGTTAAAATCAAGCCATTTGGTTATGTTGGCCTTGAGTGTTTCGCTGATGTTAATGGCAGATACACGCAGTTTGTTGTCACCGCCATATTCCGCGCGGGCAGCAGGTGAAGCCCATGTACCCCATCCGTAAGGCTTGCCGTCCTGAGTGAACATTGGCAGACCAGGCATAGGAGTGTTGATTGTCAGCACTGCACCGATGTTGGTCGGGGCAACCTGTTCCTGACGGTTGTATGAAATCATGGATTCCAATGTGAGCCAATCTGTTATCTTGGCAGTATTGTTCAAGCGGATGTTGTAGCGCTGGTTGTTGTTATTGCCATATTTCAACGGGGATCCGTCATAGAGATATCCGGCTGACACCCTGTATGACATCCTGTCTCCACCACCGGATACGCTCAGGTTGTGTGAAGTTGACCATGAAGTTCCGAACAAATCGTTGAGCCAGTTCACCTTGTCGTCGAACACGAAGTCGGACACATCGGTGAATGCTGTAGTTCCGAACGGGTTGGCAGTCTGTGTCAAATCAATGTACATACCCTTGTACTGCTTGGCAAGCTGGGCATATCTGTACCATGTATGATCTGTCGTTCCATCATTTTCAAGTGCTGCCATGACTGCATCCGACCACTGGTCCAGGGTCATCAGTTCAGGCATCAGTCCGACGATCTTCATGCTGACGGAGCCTGTATATTCCACCTTCGCACGGCCCTTGGCTCCTGACTTGGTAGTGATGAGAACGACTCCGCCTGCTGCCCTGGATCCGTAGATTGCAGCCGAACCGTCCTTCAGGAAGGACATTGACTGTATGTCGGAAGGGTTGAGAAGGCGCATCTCGTTGATGCTCTCGTAAGCCACTCCGTCGATGATGACCAGAGGCTCGGAGTTGTTCCTCGAAGAAGCACCGCGAAGGCTCATCGACCAGCTCTCGTCTCCAGGAGCAGAAGAACTTCTGGTAATGATGACGCCCGGAACCTGTCCCTGAAGTGCCTGAAGAGGACTGGACAGGGATCCTTTGTTCTGAAGCTGCTCATCCTTCACGACAGAAATGGCTCCGGAAAGGGTTTCCTTTTTCTGAACACCGTATCCGACGACCACGACCTCTTCAAGAAGAGTGGAATCCTCGAAAAGAGTGACATGCATTCCGGCGGCCAAAGTGGTCCTGACATCCTTGTAACCCATGCAGGAAACGACGATGGCCGTTCCCTCCGGGGCATTGATCGTGAACTTTCCATCAAAGTCCGTCTGGGTGCCCAATGTTGAGCCTTCCACCATTACGGTGGCACCGATTACAGGGCCTATGGCATCGATCACCGTTCCGGAAATCGATTGCTGGGCGTATGTAACCCGTCCGCAGCACATCAGCGCCACGGCAAGGAACACCTGCAAGGTCTTTCTAACAAAATTGTTCATAATTCAGTGTTTATAATATGGTTTACATTACTTTCCTGACTTCCTCCCTTACGCGGTTGCGCACACGCAGAAGGTGGTTTTCTGCCGTCCTTTTCCCTATGCCCATTCTCCTTGCGATCTCATCCACGGGCATTCCGGCACGCACATTCATCACATATACCATCCTCCCCTTCTCCCCCGCGCTGCCAAGCGCCCTGCCTTCCGCAGCCTCGATTTCGTGCAGACGGACAGCATCAGAGGCATCCTGCGCGAAGCCCCCTGCCATCGTGGCGAAATATTCGGAAGCCCTGTCAGAACATGCATGGCGTCTGAAATAGTCCATCACCCTGTTGCGTGCGCATGCATATGCATATTTCGTCACATTCTGCTCAGTGATGACCCTTTCTGCCGAAAGAAGGGACTCGAACACATCCTGAACCATGTCCTCCACCACGGCCTCATTGCCGGTTCTTTTCCTTACATAACCGCAGAGGGGCCCGTACAAACAACGGAAAGCCCGGACGATAGTTTCGTCCCGGCATATTCTTGCCTGATGTGTAATCTGCGGATTCATCGACTATGTGGTGGTTATCAGTTTCTGGTGCAAAGGTCGCGAAGTCTGTCCTGAATGACGGGGCGGATATGTAACAGAGTTGGGGTTATTTTGTCACAAACTGAATTTTACATGCTTGCAATGGGTATTTTTTAGTTTCATACCTATTATATTTGCAGTGAAACCAATAACCACCACTAAATGAAAACATACATTCTGCACCGTCTGGCAGTTGCATCCGTACTGCTTGCGATTTTCATGACCGGCCAAAACCATGTTTCAGCCCAGAGCATTTCCAAGGCATGGAATCCCGACAGAGGGACCCATTATGTAAACCCGGTGATTAACGCAGACTATTCCGACCCTGACATATGCCGTGTGGGTGACGACTATTATATGACATCCTCATCGTTCTGTAGCTTCCCGGGGCTCCAGATTCTTCATTCAACCGATCTGGTCAACTGGAAGATTGTCGGGGCGGCACTCAGGGATTATCCGGGTGCCGGGTGGTCGGACGAGAGACCATGGGAGGTTTTAGGGCATGGAATGAGGGGAGACATGTCACCTGTGCCCGGTGCTATGGAATGGAAAACGGTGCCTCAGCATGGAAACGGAGTATGGGCTCCGGCTATAAGATACCATGACGGCGAATTCTATATCTATTGCGGAGATCCAGACAGGGGAATTTTCATGGTAAAGACTTCCGACCCCGCAGGAATCTGGGAGGATCCTGTATGGGTGCTGAAAGCCAAAGGGTTCATTGACCCGTGTCCTTTGTGGGACGAGGACGGAAAGGCCTGGCTGTCATTCGGTTGTGCAGGCAGCCGTGCCGGAAACAAGAGTGTGATGTTCGTGGCTCCGATGTCACCGTACGGGACGTCTCTTCTCTCACAGGGCAGGATTGTATATGACGGTCACCGCACCCAGCCTACCATTGAAGGAACCAAGTTCTATAAGTTCAGGGGACATTATTATATATTCTCTCCTGCAGGCGGAGTTCCGACAGGATGGCAGGTGGTCCTGAGGGCTGAGAATCCTTACGGACCTTATACAGAAAGAGTTGTAATGGCTCAGGGCGGCTCTCCTGTGAACGGTCCCCATCAGGGCGCATGGGTTGACACTCCTTCGGGAGAGCATTGGTTCCTGCATTTTCAGGACAAGGATGCATACGGAAGGGTTGTTCATCTCCAGCCTATGACCTGGACGGACGAGGACTGGCCCGTAATCGGGGTTGACAAAGACGGAGACGGTGTGGGAGAACCGGTGATGAAATACAGGAAACCGTCTTTGAAGAGCAGCGGGATGTTCCAGCCTGCGGAGAGCGATGATTTCCGCTCCGTCGATTTAGGACTTCAGTGGCAGTGGAACGGGGTACCGTCGCCTTATTGGTATTTCACGGGATCTGGAGCTGATGATGATTTCCAAAAACAAGGTGATGTCTGCAAAGGCGCATTGAAGCTGTATTCGGTAGAGCAGGCCGAGTCATGGCGCAATCTCTCGGATTCTCCGAACCTTCTGCTTCAGAAATTCCCTGCCGACAAGTTCACTGTCACGGCTTCGGTCAATTTCGTGGCAAATCCACAGCTCAAGGAGAAAGGCGAAAACTGCGGCCTCACAGTGTTCGGTCTTGATTATTTTGCATTGAAACTAGTTGATACACAAGATGGTGTGGTATTGCAAGCCGTAGAATGCAAGGATGCGCTTCAGGGGACTGCGGAAACGGTGCTTGCAAGTGTTCCTCTGGTGTCCGAGAATCTTCCGATGCCGTATTCTGACAGATATATGTCCACTACAGTGCCTCCTGTGGCTCCTCTCGCATACAGCAAAACAAACCTGTTTTTGAGGGTATCCGTCGCTCCGCAAGCACGCAAGGGAGATGTGCCGGAGGCTGTCTGCCGTTTCGAATACAGCCTTGACGGCAAGAAATGGAACACTCTTCCAGACAATTCATACAGGTTCACCGCACGTCCGGGCAAATGGGTCGGAGCCAAATTCGGTTTCTTCTGCAACCGTCACTCTTCCAAGAATGACAGCGGATGGCTTCAGGTTGACTGGGTCAAGGTTGGTGATTGACAGAAATCGGTCAGCATTCAACGGTGATGCTGTCTATCCTTATTTGAAAAGTTCCTGCCGGAGCATTAACATCAACAATATCCCCGACCGACCTGCCCATCAAGGCAAGACCGATCGGGGATTTGTTTGAAAGTTTTCCTTTCTCCAGATCCATTTCATGGTGGCTGACGATGGTGAATGTCATCGTCCTGCCTGTCGCAAGATTGGTGAACTGCACTTTGCTGAGCAGGGAAACCCTGTCTTTCGGCAACGCCTTCGTGTCGATTACCCTCGAATGCTGAATCACCTTCTGGAGAAAACGGATTCTGCTTATTGCCTTGGCCTGCGCCCTCCTCGCTGCACGATATTCGAAATTTTCGCTCAAGTCACCCTGTGCACGTGCCTCGGACAGGTCATCCTTGATTCTCGGATACTCAACATTTATCAGATTCTCGAGTTCCGCAAGAATCTCGTCATATCGTTCTTTGGAGAGGTATTCCATAGGCTGTGTCAGATGCTACCTCTGGCCGAGCTGGCTGTCAATGTAGAATATGCCCTGCTCGCCTGCTCTCTTGAGTTTGTCGACAATTGAAGAAGCGGTAGCCTCCTCTTCGACCTGCTCCCTGACGAAGCCCCAGAAGAAATCCTGAGTAGCTTTGTCATCTTCCTTTGCAGCAGCGTCAACAACTTTGTTGATGAGCTCTGACACATGGCACTCGTGTGAATATACATGCTCGAAAAGCTCGAGGACGCTGCCCCATTTCTCTGGCACTACATCTATCTGGGCAACCTTTGCCTCGCCACCCCTCTTGATGAGGTAATCTGCCATTGCGGTTGCATGCTCCCTCTCTTCGAGAGACTGCTTGTCCATCCAGTGTGCGAAACCGTCCCATCCCTCTGCTTTGAGAGCGAATGCCATTGAAAGATAAAGGTTTGAAGACCAAAGCTCAGCGGTAATCTGATCGTTGATAACTTTCTGTAAATTAGTTGAAATCATAATGTGTAGTTTTTAAATATTCTAAATTCAAAAGAACCTTATAAACGCAACAATATCCATGCCACAGGGGGCATGACATGTCAGGATTGTCAGCCTATATAATTGGCAATGTTGGCGGCTATCTGGTCGGCAAGTCTCTGGCGCGCCTCAACGCTAGCCCAGGCAACGTGAGGAGCAAGACGAAGGCGCTCCGGCCTTGCAACTTTCAGAAGAGGACTGTCAGCAGGAAGCGGCTCGACGGCAAAAACATCAAGTGCTGCTCCGGCAATCACACCTTTGTCTACGGCCTCGGCAAGTGCTGCCTCATCGACAATTCCGCCACGTCCCATGTTCACGAGAATAGCCTCAGGCTTCATCATTGCAAGTTCGCCGGATCCGATAAGCCCCGCCGTCCTTGCATTGAGAGGAGCATGGACAGAGACCACATCTGACCGGCCAAGAAGCTCGTCAAGAGAAAGACTCGGATAGTCCGTACAATGGGAAGTGCCTGATGTAGAATAATATACCACCTTCATACCAAAAGCCTCGGCAACCTTGGCTACACGGCTTCCTATATTTCCCATTCCTATTATTCCCATTGTCTTGCCCGAGAGTTCGCTCCAATTCACGCTGACATCGGTGAAAATCGGGGATGCGGAATATCTGCCGCTCTTGACTGAATCGTCATAATATGGAGCCTTGCCCGTCAATGACAGGATATGCATGAATGTCGCCTGCACGACCGAATCGGTGGAATATCCCACGGCATTGCGCACAGGAATGCCCTTTGAGGCGGCATAGTCAAGATCTATGTTGTTGACTCCCGTAGCAGCCTCACAGATGAGTTTCAGGGAAGGTGCCGAATCAATCAGCTCCTTGTTGACTTTTATCTTGTTGATTATGAGGACATCACAATCTGCAACCCTCTCTTTGGCCTGCTCGAAGGTGGAAGTCTCGTAAAGGACCAGTTCACCAAGCTTTTCAATCTGTGCAAAGGAGACATCTCCCATCGTTGCAGCATCCAGGAAAACTATTTTCATGATAATTATGGTTTTATGTCTTATTTCGGAACAATTACACGCAGCGCCGAAGGCTGCAAGGTTATGTCAAGCGTGGCGTCAGCATCGAACCAGTCCCCGTCAAAATGAGCCGGTCCGGGAGCCTGCCTCCGGATGACTATGTGCTTCCCCTTGTAGCAATGCACCCTGTGGCTCGTGTCGCAGAGACCTGTCATGAGCCTTGCGGCAAGATCCGGTATCTCGATGCTCTTGAACATATCCAGCACTGTGAGATCAAGAAGCCCGTCGCTGCAATCCGCATGAGGAGCGACCTTTGCCTCGTTACCCCATTGGTTGGAATTGCCCACTGTCACCAGCACAGCCTCCTGGCTCCATTGCCGTCCGTCCACCGAAATGCTGAAAGTCTGAGGCTTGAACTGATGCCAGAGCTGCAATGCCTTCTCAATATATGTAGCCACCCCTCTCTTGCCAGACTCGGCGAACAACTTGCTGACATCCGCATCAAAACCGACTCCGCACACCGACACGAAAGGCTTTCCGTTTATGAAGCCCACATCCAAAGGCTTCACGACACCGCTCTCCACGGTCTTGATTGCCCTGCTTATATGATGGCTGATACCCAGACACCTTGCCAGGCCGTCCCCGCTTCCGCACGGCAGAATCCCGAGAACCTTCTGCGTCCCGAGAAGCCCTCTCGCCACCTCGTTCACCGTACCGTCACCTCCCACGGCGACCACGATGTCCTCCGTAGCCTGCCTTGCCACCTGCTCTGCCTGACCGGCATATTCAGTGACGAAATATCTGTATGATGTCCTGGAAAGAGCCTCGATAATCTTTGCTTTCCTGCCCTTCCCTGATATCGGATTTATGATGAACAACGCACTCATTCGAAAACACTCATATTTCCGTCATATATCTCACTCCTTGCCCCAAGGAAGTCCATGACGCTGTGGAACACATTATATTGCCCGGCCATTTCCATATCCTTCACCTTCCTCGACCCCGGAGAAGTCCACACGATGAACGGAATCTCCACCTGTTCCTTCGGCGCGATGGACATCGGAACCCCGTGCATATACAGGTTACCCTCACCGAGCGACTCGCCATGGTCGGAAACATATATCATACAACTGTTCCAATCCTCCGGGAGAGACCTCAGGGCCTCTATGGCAGTATGAATCAGCCAATCTGTATAAACTATCGAATTGTCATACGAATTCATGAGTTCCCCACGGTCCGCCTTGGACATCTCGACCGTGGTGCATACGGGAGTGAACACCTCGAACTGTTCCGGATAGCGTTTGTTGTACGACGGCCCGTGACTCGTACTCGTATGTATGACTATCAGCACCTTGTCCTTGCCGGAAGACTGTACCGCCTCTGCAAGCCCTTCCATGAGAATCCCGTCATACCTGTCGTCCGCATCAGGATACATATTCTTCAAATCCTTGACTTTCTGATATTTGTCAATATGGACAGGTGGTTCACCCCAGTTGCTTGTCCTCCATGTCACATCGGCACCGGCCCTGTACATGTAGTTCGGGAGAATCTCATAAAGCTTGTCAGTCTTTGCATGGTCGAGGATAGCCTTGACACCACCGGTGGTATAGGTCGCCGCAGAGTTTGCAGGGATTGCCGTCACTCCGTCTTTCTCAAGAAGAGGGTTGGTGGGGCGTCCATAGCCGTAAAGCGAGAAATGGTCACGGCGGGCGGATTCACCGATTACAAGAACGCAGACATCCTTGCCTTCTTTCTCGAACACGGCATCCGGAAGCTTGATTTCCTCGCGGTTGCGCTCACGTTCCTTGTTGTGGAAACGGATGGAGTTGACGGTATAGGACCACGGCATCAGAAGGCTGCCGAGCACGGTCGAATTGCGGTCCATCCACGGCCAGTTGGTCATGTTGGCGAACACAATCACCACCATCAGGGCAAGTGAAGTTCCGATATGCGCTCCGAAACGCTTCAGTGAACCGAACTCAATCTTGCGGCAGCAAACATATACTGCCGGCAGGATGCCAAGCAGAAGTACATACATCACAGCCGCGAAACTGAAGAATCCCGATGCCTCCGAGAATTGCGTATTGAACACATTCCCCATCATCGATGCATCGATTATGACATCGTATGTATTTATGAAATAGAAACTTATCGCATCTCCTATGAATGTGAAGGCAACGATGGCCCTGCCGACTCCCCTGCCAAGCCATAGCATCAGGTAATAGAAAAAATAGTTGGCAACGAGCATCAGCAGTACGAGGCTGGTGAAAATCAGTACTGCATTGAATCCGCTTTCGACGGACTCAAGGACATGGCTGAAGAAAGGTATGTGGAAGGCGGCGAGGGTGAAGGCGCTAAGCAGGGCGCTCACTGCCGCGAGGGCGGCCTTTTTCTTAAATAGCTTCATTTGTTTTTCTTGTTTTTGCATCCTGACACTTTCAGGATGAGGAATACTATCAATGAGCATGCTAAAAGCAACGCAAGATTGTAAAGCACCGTCAGGAATATGTTCACTTCATGGTCGGCAAGTACATAGGGACAGTCCGATTCGGATGCGTCATATCTTGCGAAAGGATTGGAGTAAATGACTGCTCCGTCATGGAAATATGCCGTGAACCTTGCATATGTGTCTTCCGGAGCAAATGAATATTCAAGACGGTCAGTATCCCTGGATATGCACAATGTGGAATGGTTCTGTCCTGTGACCTTGATGCTGTCGGCCATGGCCGACAATGAAATGTATATTGTGCTGTCTTTCAGGCCTATATCCTCAACATAAGGCAGGGTGGCATTCTTTTCGTGCTTTATTTTCCAGTCTCCGTTCCCATAGTCCGGCACTCTCATGCTATAGTAGCAGCCGTCAAGAAGGGTGGTTTTCAAGTCTTCATACCGGCCTGACGGAGTACAAAGGAAATTGCATCTGACAGCTATGCAGCGCGTCCTGTCAGGATAATGCAGGTCATCGTTGGCAAGGGCGAAGGAATAATGTCCTGCACTCAGGGCCCAGTCCCAATATTCCTGTTCCGTGGTCTTGCCGCTGTCAAGTTCCATTATCCTGTAGCCTGTCAGTTTCACGAACTCATCCCTGTTGGTTCCATTGGTCCTGAAAGGATGGTTCATCTGGATGAAATCGCTGTCCTTGCCGAGCAGATCAAGCTGGAACTGCTTCTGGAAAGTGAACAATGGCACGAGATTGTCGAATCTGTTGACCTTGCTGCAACCGAAAACCAGCTTATGGTATTTGAAGAGATTGTAGCCGTGCTCATAGAGGTCCACCTGGAGGTCCGTGTCGAACGGATGGACCGTAAGTTCGTTGTGGTTGGAGAATGTCACTATGTCATAGCCGAACCTTGCAAGGGAATCATATACTTCCTGAGGGGTATGGTGACATTCATTGAATATTCCATCCACCATGGTATGGGTATGGAAATTCGCCCTCTTCCAGCACATGGCAGTATCGAGATTGCGATATGGATTGAAAATATCCCTGCCGGAAAATGGTGAGGGCCCGGCGAAATCATACACAGGACTTACCCCCGTCGCGACCACAGCAAGCAAAGCAACAAGAAGGACAATGGTGAAACTCCTCCATATTATCGACCAGACAGTCTTTAACATCTTTGTTTCCATCCTTAATAATCAACTAAAAATCCCTTATGGCAAATACCACAAGGGAAAAAGTGCTCCGGACGGGGATCGAACCCGTACGCCCTCTTCAGGGCAAGGGATTTTAAGTCCCTCTTGTCTACCAATTCCAACACCAGAGCAATCCG
>JBJEBN010000116.1:0-5974 GCA_051870095.1 Candidatus Cryptobacteroides sp.
GTCTTGGAGAGGAGGTATTCTTTAGTCATTTTGTGCCTCCTTTCTTTTGAGTTCTTCGATGTCAAGGCCTTCGAGGTCATATTGGATGAGACGGTCAATTTCCTCGTCTGTGAGATCGTCTAGGGACATGTATCCTTTCTTTAGCATTGCAATCTGGATGAAAGGGCAGTGGCGGAGTATCTGTGCCCACGGGTCGTCTGGGTTGTTCAGAACGAGTTGGTGCATCACTTCACTGATGTGCATTGGCTTGCTCATAGTGTACCTCCTTTTTTGATGAGGATTGCATTGATGTCGGAGATGCGGTAGCGGTCCATTGCTCCGAGTTGTACGGGAACGAGGTAACCGCATTTCTTCCAGCGCCAGAGGGTGGTGCTGGAGACACCGAGTTTTTTGCAGGTTTCTTCTCTTGTGATGAATTCTTCCTGCTGTGGCTTGTTTTGGAACGCGTAGTCTGCTTTCTGGTCGATGCGTTCAATGATTTCCTCACTGAGTGTTCTCCCTGCAGTGAGTAGGTCTTCGAGCGATACCTGAACCATTATGCCAGGGAATTGCTCTGATAGGGTGATTAAATCTTGCTTCATTTGTGCTGAGATTTAATAATTGAGCCACCCGCAAAGCAGTAGAAGCGGTTGCCGTTCAGGGCAGTGGCTACATCCTTTGGAACGACTGCTTTAATTCCGTTTCCATTGGATTGCAGCACAAAAGTAGAAAGATGAAATAGGGGCGAGATGGTCCTATTTCATCTTTCTTGAAGATTTATTTCCGACTTTGTAAATGATTGTAGGATAATGTGTTATGTAGAACTATCCTAATTTGTCCTAAAGTCTGGTTATCTTGTCGTCCTAAGAGCTGTGGAAAGAAGTTCGGTCGCTGGCTCTGTATACTTATATAGGGTAGGAGATGTGGTTTTGCTGAGCGAGGTTTCTTTGTAATTCTTGGCTGTGGTGTCTGGCTCGCCGAGGGATGTGAAGACGGTTTTGCGTATTGTGTGGAACTGACCTTGGAGTGGCTTGCCGTAGTGTGTCTTTTTCATCAGAAGAAGGATGGCTGCGGTGATTGTGAGGTGTGGTTTGCCTTTTGGGTTGTTCTTGATGTGGTCGCGGAACGTCTTGTAGAGAGCTTGTCTCTGCGCAGAGTTGAGTACACCGGGGCGGAAGATCGTGCAGAATTCCTTGTAGATCTGTGATTGCTGTAGTTCTGTGTCGGTGAGCTCTTCTGGGGAGAGGGTGACTTGGATGTTGATGGTTTCGTTCTCGGTGGAAGCCGGTCTGAGGGAATGGGACCTGCTATGTGAGCGCAGGTTTGCAGCGAAACTGCAAACGTTTTCCAATAGACGTGCTTGGGGACTTAGGCCTAATTCCTCAAGCAGGTCTTTGATGTCCTTAATGGGCTCCAGGTCTATATGGTTGAGCTGTCGTAAGGATGTCCAGTCACCGGAGATATTGAGGTTATCTGTGAAGCGCCTCATGTTGTCGGCGTTGAGAAGGGCTGCATCAGGGATGCGCTCTCCGTTGTGTTCGATGGGGGCGCAGTACTTGAGCATACTGTTGAGAATGTCTTGTAGATGCCTTGGGATAACTCTGAGTTCAAGTTTGTTGTCGTCGTAGTTATCTGCCTCTTTGCGATAGTCGTTCTTCTCCAGAAGCGGCAGGGCTTCGTATGCCGCTTCTGAGAGTCTTTCAAGTGATTCGATGAGTGCTTTCATGGCCTTAGTCCAGTAGGTTAGTCATTTCTTTAATCATATCGTCATCGATGTCGCGGTAACGGGCAAATGCCTTTGAGCCTTCGCAGTGGCCGGAGAGCTTGCCGACGAGGTTCGGGTCTTTGACCTTCTTATATAGGTTGCCGATGAAGGTGCGTCGGGCCATGTGGGAGCTGGCCACGTCGCATATCGGGTGCTGCTCTGATTGTTTGGTGACAGGGTTGACGATGGTTACGACTCTGGTTATGCCGGCCTGTTTCATAGCAATCCTGATGAGGTCGTTGAGTTTTCCGGTGCTGACGAAAGGGAAGAGCCCGGTGGCGGATTTGCCTTGGTTGCGGTTCATGATCTCAATTGCGGTAGGCGCCAGGTAAACCTTGACTACGCGTGGGTTCTCTTCCTTTGTCTTGCTTGGGATGTATTGGATGGCGGTTCCGTTTTCGCTTTCCACAATGTTGTCCCTGGTGAATGACATCAGGTCGCTGATTCGGCAGCCGATGTAGCATTGGAATATGAAGATGTCCCTTGCGAGTGCGACTTCCTTATTTGCACTGAGGTCTGTCTTGAAGAGCTGGTCTCGTTCTTCGGCGGTGAGGTAGTATGGGGTTCCGTATTTCTGTGAGCCGACTGTGTATTTGCGGAATGGGTTGTTTTGGGTGTATCCCATATCTATGCACCAGAGCCAATATGCTCTGACTGCGCTCATATAGGTGACGATGGCGTTGTCGCTTCGTTTTTGCGGCGCTCTTTCGTGGTGGGAGTTATCCCAGACGAACTTGTATTTTTTGGTCGGGACTAAGATGGTTCTGTATTTTTCTTTCTTTGGTTCGAAGAAGGTGTGTTCATCCTTGAAGAATTTTTCAAGGCTTACGAGAGTATCACCGGTGGCTTTGCCCATGTTGATTGGCTTTCCGGTGTATAGTTCGAATCGTTGGACGATGTCGAATATGCAGCGGTAGCTTTTGTGGCGTTCATATGAAATCTTCTTGAACTTGAGGAAGTCAGCGGTCTTGTCTTGGAAGAAGAGTTCGTCACTTGCAGAATCCTTGTAGTTCTCTGGGTAAAGAAGGCGGTCGATTACGTCTTGCGCCCAGTCCAGAGTGAAGTCTTCGATTGCTTTGCCGGTTCCTTTGTCAAGGACGTGGTTGACTATCCTGTCAAGGGTGGCTTTTGCTTCCTGCGCTTCCTGAACTTCTTTGGTCATAAGACGGTTCTTGATTACGATCTCTCCGTCTTGAAAGAATTTGGGTAGAACGTATACGTGGGTGTGCGCACGAAGAGCTATCGTACGCGTGTTGCGGTAACGGAGAAGGACTTCGGACTTGCCGTTGTCCTTGTTCCGTACCGACGAAAGTTTTAAAGTTACTGATGCCATAATTTTCTTAATTGTTAACGGTACAAAAATAAGAAAAACGGGGGACAAAATCAAGTTATTTTGTCCCCCTAATTGGCATCTAATGAAATGTGTTGAAATATGAGTTGTGGTGGATTGGCGTTGTAATGTATTGTTTAATAGGCAATTACAAGGCTAATTCTATTTCATCTGTTTTCTGCGGATTGCGTTTGATTTCGTTATCTATTTTCCGATGCAGAATATAGTTATTATTGAATATCAACTGTTTAACATTTAAGCGGTACAAATAGGGTACGGCTTTCGTGATATTATCGAATGTAAAGCAGCAAAAACTAAATGTTTTCAGCCTTATCTCCGTTCTACAAATGTAGTGATTTTCCTATGATTTTTAATGTCTTTTCTAGCTTATTTTCTGCTTCAGTAATTGAGTTCTGGAATAAAATGGAATTATTTCTCAAGACTTCATTTATGGTATTCTTGTCCGCTATCCTCGTAATAGAGAAGATAGCGGATTTGATGTCCTGAGAAATCAGTTGAATATTTTGTCGAGCCATTCTGCGAACTTGCGCCATAACCAGAAGTTGGCAATTAAGCCGCCAATGATTCCAGCTATCATCAAAATCGGGAAAGTGACTGCCGCAATAATTGTGGCAGCGATGCTCAGCATTTCTCTGCCGAATGGTGTGCAAAAGGAAACGGCAATACATCCTAATGTGATGCCTGAAACAATCAGGGCTTTCTTGATTCTTGTGTCCATAGTCTTTTAATGTTTGAGAGAAATTTTCAATTGTCTGATTTCATCTTTGAGTACAGTGTTTTCGCTGCAGAGATGATCCACGGAGGCTTTAAGTTCTTCGTTCTCCTTCCTCAGGGCGATTATTTCATTGTTTGCTGAAGTGATTTCTTCAAGCAACCTCTTGTTCTCTGAGGAGAGCAGGTTTATAGAAGATTGCAAGTCGTGCAGGAAGTCGTTCTTTTGTTTACGCCGTCCTGCGAGCCAACCTGCAGCCGCTGTGACAAGGGGAAGAACATATGTTCCGATATTAGTGATGATTTCATTTGTTTCCATATACCTGATATTTGTTTGAACTCATCATATAACAGCATTACCTTAGCTTGTCTGAGAAATATAGTTTCATTTCTGCCAGTCTGCGTTTGTGTAATCCTCGCATCACTTTGCCGTTAGCATAAACCCATCTGAGGAATTCATCCATTATTGAATTGTCATCCGGGTTAATGCGAATCTTTGCAAGTAAAGTGGAGGCCTTGAAATTGCCGATTCCTACATTAAAGACAAATGAAACAATAGCGTCCCACTGGCATTGGCTGAGGCTGAGATTCAACTTATTCAGTTGCAATTCAACACTCGCCACATCTCTATGAAGGTATTCATCTGCCTCTTGAATTGTAATGCAGGAATTAGGTGATACATCGGAAGTATGCCCGTATCCAATTGTCCAGATTCCAGCAGGACAGAGGTATGCTTCAAGTCGAAGTCCTTCGAACTGTTTGATGAGTTCGTATGCGTCTACTGATGCTTTCATAATGATTGAAACAAATCCCCGTCAGCTTGATGCCGGCGGGGAGATGAAACATTGCCTACAGGCTGATCTGCCCGAGCATCTCTCCGGATTTCTCTCCGGTCTTCGTGTTGACGAAGAAGTAGCGGAGGAACACTTTCGGAGCAGCGGTGGTGACGGCACCGTGGACTGATTCATAGTCGGCCTTGATGTCGATAGCTTCCTCTACGATTGTGCGAGGTGAGCCAATCATCACGGCCTTTGAGTAGGCCTTGGTGACACCGTTGCTCTGCGGAGCGGATGCCATAATGACGAGCTTGAGGTCTGCGGTCTCTGCCGGAGGATCAGGCAGCTGGAAGGTGAAACTGTCTGCGGAGAGTGCGAGCTCTGCTTCGCACGGTGCTTCCACTCCTACAAGGGTAGGAGGAGCACTGAGTGCGGCTCCACCGCATTTCACGATCCAGTAGTTCAGCCTCGAATAGAGGTTCGCTCCGGAAATCTTGGAAGAAGTTCCGAGCACGCTCTTTCCCTTCTGGGTGCCGGCAAGGGCGTTCCAGGCGAGGATTTGTGCGTTGGTGAGCGACCTCCAGTTCTGGCTGAGCTGCTTGAAGATGGCTTTGACTGCGCCCTGGGCGCTTGACTTGAATCCGCCGCCGTAGCCACGGTTACGGATGTACTTGCGACCGCGCACCTTGGCTGCGGTCACTCCTTTGGCGGAGCCTGACATCTCCTCAAAGGCGATTGATGGAATGTACTTCATAGCTTGAAGATTTTAGGTGTGAAACAATAAGGAATATGATAGCTGTTGCTATTTTCATTTTGAAAAGCGAGTGAGTTTGAAGAGTTTCCAGAAGCCGAATCCGAGCAGGATGACAAACACCCATTTCCCGAATGCGAGGAAGCATCTGTTCGGTCCGGAAAGAGGTTTGACGACTTCCACGGTCTCCTTGACAATCTTGTCCACATAGACCAGCGAGTCACGGTAAACGACCTTCGTTTCGACCTCTACGGGCTCTTTTACAGGCTTCGTTGCAAGTGAGTGGACCAGAACTCCATCAGTGACAATGGCTTCTGATTTGGCATATCTGTTCTCCAGCACGGATATCGTGTCAAGAGTTTGGATTTTCTCCACGATGACTGGCAGTTCAAGATAGACCGTGTCCTTCTGGAAGATTGTTTCAGTGCGGATTTCCACTCTGGTGTTCTCTGAAGGTGTGACCTGCCTGGCGGAAGCGCAGGCCACACACAGCAGAGAAGCGAGGATGATGGTGAAGTTTTTCATAGGTAGTTATGCTTCTGTAGTAGTTGCTTTTCTTGGAACGTAGCAGATGAATCCGCAGTACTGGGATAAATGCCAGGAGTAAGTCGGATTGATGATTTCAACGGTGAACACGTTGT
>JBJEBN010000117.1:0-27879 GCA_051870095.1 Candidatus Cryptobacteroides sp.
GGTCTTGATTTTTATTCAACTGGCGTAAAATCGCAAGATTTTATCTAAGTTTGTACCGGAAAATTTATATTTGGAAAAAACATGAATAAAGTAAGACCGTTCGTACTTGCAATCCTCATCGTGGCCTCAGCTCTGCTTGCATACGGGCTGTGGACGCTCCCCAAGGCAGAAAATGCTGATTATGATGGTTTTTCAGCTGCCAGAGTCCTGTCAGACATAGAAGTGATTTCAAAGGAACATCACTCGGTGGCCCATCCTCAGGAAAGGGCACAGGTCCGCTCTTATCTCACTTCGAGACTGTATGACCTGGGGGCGGATTCGGTGAAACTCTTCCGCTATGATTCACTCACGGGACCGAAGAACAAGCATGTGGTCTATACTTTCGATGCCGTCGATGTCCTGGCCGAGTTCCCTCCGCTTTCCCATCAGGAGGACTGTACATGGCTGATGCTCGTGGCGCATTATGATTCAAGATATTCCCAGCCTATGCCGAAGGATACGGTATGGTCATACGGCGCGGCGGATGACGGCTATGGCGTAGGCGTGATTCTCGAGACTGTGGGTCAGGTTCTGAAGGAACGCGGAAAGTGGATCCAGGGAGTGAAGGTGCTCTTCACCGATGCTGAAGAAGTCGGAATGATGGGAATGAAAGCTCTTTGGGAAAATAACAGGGAGGTCTTTGACAATGTTGGACTTGTCATAAATGTCGAGGCAAGGGGACCATGGGGTCCGGCACTTCTGTTCGAGACAAGTGCTGGCAATGAAAAGATCATGAACCTGTATTCTTCTGCTGCAAAATACAGATATACTTATTCCCTGACTACGGTCGTATATGGTTTCATGCCAAATTTTACGGACTTCACCATAGTGAAGGATGACATTCCCGGAATGAATTTCTCGACAGTTGCCGACATAAACCATTATCACACCGATCTGGACAATTTCTCGAATGTAAGTGCGAAGTCAGTCCAGCATTACGGCGCCCAGATTGTGCCTGTTGCCATGAAATACCTGACAGGGGAGGAGTATTCCGATCCAGCAGCCCTTGTATCTGAAGAAGATACGGTCAATTTTACCATACCGCTCCTCGGTATGTTCAACATGAGTTCCAATATCTATCTGATTGTGAACATCGTACTTTTCGTACTCTTCCTGCTCGTCCTCGCCCTGGCATGCGTACGCGACAGGTTCAAGGTCGGTAAAGTGTTCAAGATGGCAGGTATCGTGCTCTTTGCAGCCATCGGCATCCTGCTCCTCGGAGAGGCTCTTGCTTGGCTGTGCGCTGTTGTGGCCGGAGCATCTTTCAAGCCGTTCGGCATCGTTGCCGGTGTAGGCTTTGACAATATCGCAATGATTGCAATGATTGCGTTTTTTGCTGTCGTTTGCATACTTATATATATGGTATATCGCAACAAGGCGATGAGGGAGGTCACTTCCATGCGTTCGAGCGCAGTTGCAAATGCCCGTGAACAGTTCGCCGGATATACCCTCTATGGAACACTGGCCTTGCAGTTTGTCCTCAGTGCCGTTCTTTTGTTCACGATAGGGGAGAACCTGATGTTCTTCATTCCTCTTTTCTGTGCAACCATTGCGCTGATACTGTGGAAACTGACAGGATGGAGAGGCTGGATGGCCATTTCGGTTGCAGTGATTCTTCTCCACGCCTTCTCATTCCTCTACGCCCTCGCAATGGCCCTGACAATCGGCGCCTTTGGAGCTGTAGCCATGCTAGCCTTCACCGACCTGATGGTCCTGATCCCGATGGCCGACATCTACACCATGCCTTCGAGGAAATAAAAAATGCTGGATAGCATGGCGACATTTTACAATTTTTGATTTCCGCCTTGCTATCGTCATAAGTAAGATTTTTAAAACAGGGGCTGACCAAAATCGGATTTTTTGGTCAGCCCCCGTTGTCAATTGGGATAATGGAATAATTCTAATATCCGAAGATGTCTTCGAGTGAGAGGAACTTGACGGTTCCAAGGGTCTTCAGGTAGGTCAGGTCAATGTCTTTCCTGTCGCCGAGGATGGCGTAGGTGTAATGACGCCCCTTCACCCATTTTTCCTGGGTTGCCTTCACGTCCTCAAGAGTTATGTCCTGAATCTCTGAGAATATCCTCTTGCTGCGGTTCTCGGAAAGGCCCATATCCCTGTCATCCATATATGACCAGAGGACTGCGTCTCCTGTAACCCTGTCTGTACGCATTGAGGAGATTTTGGACTCCTTGGCAATGTCGAATGCAGCTTCAGACTCAGGCATGTCGTTGATAATTTCGTCAAACGCCTCGATTGCCTGCTGCATCTTGTCATTCTGTGTGGCGATGAAAGCAAAATAGTAGTAGCTGTCATCCTTGAATTGAGGTTCTGAAAGCCTTGCCGAAGCAGAATATGCAAGTCCTCTTGCCTCCCTCATTTCCTGGAAGACGATGGTGTTCATTCCGCCTCCGAAATATGCGTTGTAAAGCGTTATGGCTGCGTCGTCCGCCGGTGAATATTTCTCACCCCTGTTGGAATACTGGATATAGTAGAGCTGTTTTGCATCGTAAGGAGCTATCACAACCTCAGGAGCATCAACGGTGCGGAGCTGAGGGAATGTCCTCTCGAGAGGCTCAGGATTATCGGCTACCTTGTGGCTTGCCTCCAATGTGGTTTTCAGTGATTTTGCGCTTTCAGGTCCGTAATACAGTATTTCATGCTGTTTTGTAAAGAGATCCGCAACCTTCTTGAGGAGCTGCTCAGAAGTAAGCGCGTCGATTTCCTTGTCACTCAATGTCGTACGTTTGATGAATTCAGGCCCGATAAGAACATATTTCTGAAGTGCGCTGAAGCAAGCACGCTGGTTGAGTTTGCTGTCGGCGCGTGATTTCTTCAAGTCCTCTTTCATATTGGCAAGGATTGCTTCGTCAGGCTGGGCGTTGCAGATCAGGTCCTCCACGATGCCAAGAGCCTCAGGTATATTCTCAGAGAGGCCGGAAACAAGAATGCTTGACTGGTTTGTGCCCGCCATGAATCTGAATGAGCAGGCAAGGCTGTACATCCTGGAGGCAATCTCCTCGGCACTCATCGTGGCTGTTCCGAGGTAGCTGATGTAGTCCAATGCACATCCTATAGCCGGATCATTCTCCCTGCCAGTATTGTACACAAGATACAGGTTAGCAATATCGTTTATGTCCTTCTTCTTATATAAGGTCTCCATGCCTGAGCAGCTGAACCTTTCCATATCCCTCTCATAATCAACGAATACAGGCTCAATAGGCTTTACTTCGGAAGCCTGGATCTCGCAAAGGAAAGCACTCTGGTTGTCGCGGTTGGTCACAATCGGGGTAATCTTTGGCGCTGCGATTTTCTGCTGCTCCTTGTCCTGTCCCATCTTCTTGTAAACTATGGCATAGCTCTCGGGAGCAAGATACTTATTTGCCCATGCAACGATGTCCTCTTTGGTGATTTCAGACATCCTGTCCAGCTGCTTGACCTCGTCAGCCCAGTCGGAGCCGTTGATGAATGAGTCAACATAGAGCATAGCCCTGCTGCCGTTGTCTTCCAGCTGCTGCATCACTTCCAATTTGAAATTGTTGATTGTGGAAGCAACGAGGCTTTCATCAAAGTCTCCGTTACGGAGCTTTGCCACCTCTCCGAGGAGCAAGTCTTTCAGCTCATCGAGGCTCTGTCCCTGTTTAGGCCTTCCTGCTACGATGAACTGACCGTAGTCCGGCTGAGGAGAAGCGGAGCTGTAAGCGATGAGGGCTTTCTGCTGCTGGTTGATATCAAGGTCGATCAGACCGGCTTGTCCGTTGTAGAGGATGTTGGAAGCTATCATTGCAGCATCATATGATTTGTCGTTGGCGGCAGGGAGCCTCCATCCGAGCATTACATTCTCAGCCTCAAGACCATAGACTTCCCTGACAATAGGAGTGGTGATAGGCTCTTCTGGCTTGAAATCCAGCTTGGGAAGTTCAGGATTAGGCTGCATCGCACCGAAATATTTCTTGATTATGGCAACCATGTTGTCCGGGTCGAAATCTCCGGAGAGGCATATGGCCATATTGTTCGGAACATACCATGTCTTGTGATAGTTCTTCACATTGGTGATTGAAGGGTTCTTCAGATGTTCCTGTGTTCCGAGCACGGTCTGTGTTCCATAAGGATGGTTGGGAAAGAGGGCAGCATCCATTGCTTCCCATACTTTCCTGCTGTCCTGGGTCAGAGACATATTCTTCTCTTCGTAGATGGTCTCAAGCTCTGTGTGAAATCCCCTGAGGACAGGATGCATGAAGCGGTCAGCCTCGATTCTGGCCCAGTTCTCGATCTGGTTGGAAGGTATGTCCTCCACATAGACCGTCATGTCCTGTGAAGTGAAGGCGTTCGTTCCTTCAGCTCCTATTATGGACATTAGTTTGTCATACTCGTTAGGGATGGCAATCTTGGAGGCTTCATAGCTTATAGAGTCAATCCTGTGGTAGATGCACTCCCTTTCTTTAGGATCAGTGGTCTTCCTGTAGACTTCGAAAAGTGATTCAATCTCATCAAGCATAGGCTTCTCGGCTGTATAGTCGCTTGTGCCGAAGCTTTCGGTGCCCTTGAACATCAGGTGTTCGAAATAGTGAGCCAGACCTGTAGTCTCGGAAGGATCGTTCTTTCCTCCAACCCTTACTGCAATGTAGGTCTGGATGCGGGGAGTTTCCTTGTTGACACTCATATATACCTTCAGACCATTGTCGAGGGTATAGATCTTGGTGCCAAGTGGATCGCCTGCCACAGTCTCATACTTGTACTGTGAGCAGGATGCGGCTGAGATTGCTGCAATCACGAAAGCCGCGTAAATCAAAATCCGTTTCATAATATATTATAAATGAGTTATTTATATTTTATTCATCATCATCTCTGTCAGCCTTGTGGTACTGCTTCTTCTCTTTTTTCTTCTCGGGAGCTCCTGCCACGATGATGACAATTTCACCCTTTGGCTCGTTTTCCCTGAACCAGGCTGCAACTTCTTCGAGGGTGCCTCTTCTGTGCTCCTCGAACTTCTTGGAAATCTCCCTTGCCACTGAACAATGACGCTCCGCCCCGAATACTTCTGCAAACTGCTCGAGTGCTTTCACCAGACGGTATGGGGATTCATAGAAAATCATAGTCCTGGTCTCCGAGGCAAGTTCCGCGAGCCTGGTCTGTCTGCCTTTCTTCTGTGGCAGGAAACCTTCGAAGCAGAAACGGTCGCATGGATATCCTGACGATACGAGGGCAGGAACGAAGGCTGTAGCTCCAGGAAGTGTCTGAACCTCAATGCCTTCTTCTATACAAGTGCGGGCAAGCAGGAACCCCGGGTCGGATATGCCAGGAGTCCCGGCATCGCTTATCAGTGCCACATTGAGACCCGAGAGAATCCTTTCCTTTATCATGGAAGCCGTCTTGTGTTCGTTGAACTTGTGGTGGGATTCCAGTCTGCCGCTTATGTCATAATGCTTCAGAAGCACGGAACTTGTGCGCGTATCCTCAGCGAGGATCAGGTCAGCCTCCTTCAATACCTTCACAGCCCTGAAGGTCATGTCTTCAAGGTTTCCTACCGGTGTCGGTACTATATATAATATACCAGCCATGTCGGGTGCATCATTTGACACGGCGCCTGACCGCCATCATGAATCTGTAAACGATTTCCGACTCCATGTTCCATTGAGGGAAATTGTCGGTGACATAGTCCACAACCTGGTCAAGACTGTCCATGGAATTTATGGCAGCGACCGCTCCCTGGAATACCATCGGATCTTCTGCGAAAAGGGTGTTGATGAACAGAATCCTGTCATTCAGAGATATGGCGCTCCTGATGTCCTTGACCGGAGACCCCGGCATGTCAGTCCTCCAAGGCTCCTTCTGAGTCATCGCGTCAATCATCGCCTCGCGGATTTCTGCTTGAGCAGGATCATCCAGCAGGAGTGGCTCTTCTTCCGGGGCATCGAAAACAGTGGAATCTGCTACAGGCAAATCCTCCAATAGAGTTTCTGCTTCGGCAGTTTCCTCTGCAGGTACTTCCTCAGGCAGGTCATCCGAGACTTCTGCTTCAGGCATTTCAATTTCAGTCGTTTCTTCTTCGGTAGTTTCCTCTACAGGTACTTCCTCAGGCAGGTCATCCGAGGCTTCAGCTTCAGGAGTTTCAATATGGTCTGCTACTATCTCCTGCGGCTCACCGGCAGGCAGGTCATCATCTGTGCCGTCCTCTATGTCCAAATCTATCGGTTCGGTCTCAACTGCTTCAGAATCAATGATATGCTGATATTCTTCCACTTTTCTGCCCAACTCTTCAATCTGCTCGGCGAGGGAAGCTATGGCTTTCTTTATTTCTGATAAAAATTCCAAATCTCTGTTTTCCATAAGGCAATATTTGATTATATTTGCGTCCCCGTATGAATCAGATACGACCAAGGCAGGGGCAATCCCACAAACTTGTGAAGAGTAACCGACAAATTTAGTGAAATGTTTTTAGAAATTGCAAAAAAAGCAGGTTCTATCGAAGTAATCTGCGGCTCGATGTTTTCAGGTAAGACTGAGGAACTTATAAGGAGACTGAAAAGAGCACAGTTCGCCAAACAGAAAGTGGAAATCTACAAACCGTGCATTGATGTAAGATATTCCGATGACGAGGTGGTCTCACATGACTCCCACAGCATACCTTCCACACCGATTGACTCTCCGGCAAGCATGCTTCTGCTCTCGAGCGATGTAGAGGTGGTCGGCATTGATGAGGCGCAGTTCTTCGATGACACAATCGTAGAGGTGGTCCAGACCCTGGCAAACAGGGGAGTGAGGGTCATCATCGCTGGCCTCGACACAGATTTCATGGGAAAGCCGTTCGGACCAATGCCGGCATTGATGGCCGTAGCCGAGGATATACAGAAGGTTCACGCCATCTGTGTAAAATGCGGAAGCCCAGCAAACCACTCCCACAGGCTTTCTTCAAGTGACCAGCTCGTGGTCCTGGGTGAGAAAGATATCTATGAACCTCTGTGCCGCCACTGCTACAATGCAGCCATTGCCGCGGAGAAGGCAGCTCAAAAAGAGAAATAATTTATAAAAAAGTTAAACGATTTATAAAAACAGAAAAACATCCGTCACAAATGTGGCGGATGTCTTGTTTTGTGCCGGTCTCAGACGATATATTTGCATCCCACCCACGGGCGGGTGCTGCAGAGATTCCAACGGAATCCCAAATGGATGGGATGGCCTGCTGATGGGAAGCAAATGGACAAGGATGTCATGCTGATGGGAAGCAAACGGGACATGGATGGAATACCAATGAGAAATCAATGAAATCTCATGATAAAAGTAACAAAATGATGTGATGATGGAAAATGAGAAGAAGACAAGGGTTACGGATTCATTTCTGGTAGGGGTTATAGCGCTGGTGTTCCTTGTCATCGGTTATCAGACGGCATTGTTCATCCACCGGGCAGCTGTGATGAAGATTGCAGCAGGCAGGGATGCTCCTGACACCGTATATATCTGCAATGATGGCAGCATGGGTATGGAACATCATGATATTGACAACGGCCAGCAGGAAAAAGGCAGGAATGCTCGTCCGGGGACAGCCGCGGGGAATAGGCAGTCAGGCTCTCCCGCAAATGGGACTGTCACAGCCAGACATGACGCCCGGCATGGCCCGAGGGCGGAGGCTGTGAGGAAAAATCTTCCCGGGAGACAGGTGGAAACATTCCGCTTTGATCCCAATACTGTTTCTGCAGAGGACCTCTGCCGTTTAGGATTCTCGCCAAAGCAGGCCGCCTCCATAGACAACTACAGACGGAAGGGAGGCAGGTTCCGGCGAAAGTCCGATTTCGCTAAGTCGTATGTGGTGCCGGACTCGGTCTTCAAAAGACTGGAACCGTTCATAGACATTCCTTTGGTTGACCTGAATCTTGCCGATTCCGCTGATTTCGATGCTCTGCCGGGCATAGGAGGCTGGTTCGCTTCTGCAATTGTCGCCCACAGGAAAGCGCTCGGAGGATATTCATTCAAGGAGCAGCTCATGGATATACGCAGGTTCGATGCAGACAAGTACGAAGCCATAGCCGACCTCGTGACGGTGTCGCAGGACAATGTTACCCCATATCCGTTGTGGTCGCTTCCGGCGGATTCCCTGAAGCATCATCCATATATCCGAAAGGACGCGGTTGCGAGGGCAATCGTCCTGTACAGGGAAAACAGCCCCCGTGACAGATGGACTGTGCAGGGGCTGCAGGAAGCTGGCATCATAGGTAAGGATGATGCCGAGAAACTTTCAAAGTGTGCCTTGAGCGGTCAGTGAGCGGCTTTCTTGACGAATTTGATGCAGCACCAGTTGTCGATGCTGTCGTCACTGACATATTCCAGACCGGCATTTCCGGCAGCGGCAATGAGCATCGGCTCATCCTCGCGGTAGAATCCGCTTATGAAAAGCAGACCGCCTTTGCGGAGCGAGCGGGAATATGTCGGGATGTCCTGAAGCAGGATGTTCCTGTTGATGTTCGCAAGCAGGACATCGTAGCTGCCCATCTGGAGGAGCGAGGCGTCACCGCACCATGTCTCCACGACTTTTCCGACTCTGTTGAGGCGGGCGTTGTCATAGGCGGAGATTGCTGCAACTGTATCGATGTCAATACCATAGACCTTTGAAGCTTTCATTTTTGCGGCAAGTATGGCAAGGACTGCCGTGCCGCATCCCATGTCCATTACGACCTTGCCCCTGACGGCGTCCTCGTTGTTGAGCAGGGCACGGCACATCATGAATGTGGTCTGATGGTGTCCTGTGCCGAAAGCCATCTTCGGGTCGATGGTGATATTGTATCTCGTGCGTTTCAGCCCCTTGTGGAAGGATGCCTTGATCGTGCATCTGTCATCGACGACTATAGGAGTGAACTCTTTCTCCCACAATGCATTCCAGTTGACTGGCGGTACCAGTACTGATGAGAACGACACATCGAACCCGAGGCCTTCAAGTCCGCTCAGCACGACCTTCAGGTCCTGGGCGTTGTAGAGTTCCTTCTGGATGTAGCATTTGAGGAAAGGCTCCTCGTTGCTGAATGATTCGAATGGCAGGTCACAAATCTCAGCCGTCACGATTTCGGCGTTTTCTTCGCTGAAAGGAGTTATCTTTATTGATACTTCGATATATTCCTGACTGTTCATATAAGATTTATTTATTTTTCAACATCGTTCTTCCCATCCTCGGATGATTCTCCGGCAGCATTTGCTGAAGACTCTTCAGAGACGTTGCCTGATGCTTCTTCCGCTTTTTCTGCCGCTTCCTCAGCTTCGAGCTGCTGCTGTTCCTTTTCTGAGAGCGGCTCAAGCTCCTGGTCTGCTGCATTGACATATCCGAGTTCCTTCTTCTTATCTTCTATTGCCATCTGCCTGTTGTTCTCGTTTATTGCGGCCTCCACACCTTTCTCGAAGATTCCCTTGATGGACTGGAGAAGATTTATCTTGGTGTCGTCGATGACCGATGAGAATACAGGTACATTGGTGTTCTTGTATTTCGGCTTGCCTATCTTGAATTTCAGATGGTCGAAATCCTGACCGTAAAGGTCTATGCCGAGCCTTATGAGGATCGGTGACTTCAGCACGGAAACATGGTATCTGAAAGACATGTCGAGATTCTGTATTCCGCTCATTGCCAATGTGTACCGGTCAACTTTCAGCACGAACGGGAACACCTCCAGGACATTGTCCTTGACCACTCCTTCCACTGTCATCTTGTCGATGAATCCTGTCTTCTTGTTCTTGAACAGGAGCTTTTTGGCAAGGGTGCGGAACAGTTCGTTATCGCTTATGGTCAGATGTTCACCACCAATCCTCATCACGCCATTTATGCTCGGCATCACTATGTTCATGTTCGTGTCGAGGTCTGCAGTCGCGGCCAGTTCGCAGTTCAGGAGTCCCCTGAACGATTTGAGCATAGGCATCAGGGAATCCACTGCAGGCATGAGTGCGATGACTTTCTCCGCAGTTATGTCCGTCATGTTGATGTCGAATCCAGCTTTGAGGTCTTTCTTGCTCCTGGTGGAGTAGAACCCGTCGAAACTGATGTCTCCGGCGTTTGTAATTGCTTTTGTATCAGTTACCTGAATGCAGCGTTCCTTCATTATCATGTTGGCCGTCATCTGCTCTATTGCAAGGTCGGAATACTTTATGTTCCTTGCATCCACGCTAATGTCGGCGTTTATGTTGCCCGGGATTACTACAAGTGATATGCTGTCCTTGGCTTCGTCGTTCCCGGCAGTCACCATCTTGAGGAATTCTGCATCCGATACGCTCTCAAGCTCCCCGGAACGCGGAGGGGTATATTTCGAGCCTGTTGAATAAGCCTTCAGAAGCTCATTGGCATTCATTCCGTCCGATGTTATGTCAACGTCGAGCTTCAGGGTGCCGTTGCGCCCGAGCAGTGCCCGTTTGATTCCTGTGAGCGACCCCTTTGCCGCTATCTTTGACTCTCCGGCCGCCACGGCGAGGGTGTCAATGGATATTCTGTTGTTGTCAAAGCTGATGCCGCATCCTTTCAGGATGTTCCTCAATGGAAAATATGGAGTCATTAGGATACCTGTCCTGACATCTATGTTTCCGTTGAGGTCCCATTCCCTGAAATACTTGGCAAGTGTCTGGTCAAGCTTCAAATTCGGATCCTGCTTCTTGAAATCATCCTCCTTCATCCAGTCCGGAAGCGGTTTAGAGGCTCTCTGCTGTCTGGCGTGGATGAACAGGGAATCCTTCGGGACGTCAGGATAGACCCTGGCAAGGGAATCCATCATGGCTTTGGCCCTCTGCTTCCTCTCTATGGTGTTCATAGCCGCAGTGGCTTTCACGGAAGCATCGGTAAGGATCACACGGTTCGTGGTGCTTTTCAGGAAAATCCTCTTGTTCTTGCTTGTCACCGTCATCACAGGAATCTCCCTGTGTTCTTTCTTCGGATACAGCAGGAAGCCGTTTTCAGTGTTGTCGAGGGCTATGGCTGAACCTTCCGAATCCTTGACTCTCAGCATCTTGGCATTAAGCCTGACTCCAAGGGGACTGACTTTTGTGCTGTCGCCTGACGATGAATTCTTCGCTGTCATGACAACGGAATTGCCGATGACTTCGAAAGCATTCCCGTATGAAATGTATGTGCTGTCGATGGTGCCTGTCACGGTGAGCAGTTTCATCGTTCTGGACGGGTCTTTGCGTCCTTTCTTTATTTCTGGACCGAGTTTCATTTCCAGTTTGTCGATGAATACGTCCAGAGAGTCGTCCGGTGATTCCACAATGACATTCCGGCATATTGCCTCACCCTTGAGGTCCGCCTTCGAGAAATTGTACATGTCGAGTTGGGACAGTCTTGCTGATCCGTTTACAGAGGCCTCCAGGCTTCCTTTGGCAACGATGTTCAGTGAATCAGGAAGGAATACCGATGCCAATGTGTCGAGAACCGCCTTGAAATTTCCGTCCACTTTTATCCTCGGGTCTTTGGCAAGCACATCCTCTGCCGATGCCTTTGCATTGAGAAACAGTCCGGCAGTCTTGACCGCAGCCTTGTTGACGGATACGTTTATCGCCCCTCCGTCAGCATTCCCGGCTTCTGCTTCAAGTCCGATTGTCAGGCTCCTGCTGATGTCGCTGTGGGCAATCCTCGAATCCGGGACTGATACATTCAGGCTGAATTGAGGAAGTTCTCCTGTCTGAGGTGTGTAATATCCGTCGCATGCTGCTGAAAGAGAAAGAGTTGCATCTGTGCTTATCTTCTCCGCCTCAGGAACGAAATGGCTGACTATGTCCTTGAGCAGAGGGTCCAGCTCGCACCTGTCTATCATGAAATCTCCGTTGATATATGTGCTTCCGGTATGCAGTCTGACATCGGCACGTCCGTGCAAAGGTATGGATGCTACGGAAATGTCGAAATGTTCAAGCGACACTACCGGCACCGAATCTTTAGGGAATGACAGACCTGCATTGATTTCCACAGGAATCTTCATCCTTCCGAACATCCTTGTCGCCACGAATGTCCTTGCCTTTGCGGATAAGTCCATATGCTTGTTGTGCTCGTCGATATGTAGCCTGTCCATTCCGAGAGCCAACGTATCCCTGACAACCCTTCCGGCGATGAACATGCTGTCAAGGTCGAGCCCGAGCTTGTTCCTGGACATCCTGCCGGTGTCGAGTCTGCCGTTGAACACCAGTTGCTTGAAGTCTATCATGGCGAAAACCGTGTCACGGCAGTCGGTGAACACGACATGCGGGTGTCTGGTGAAATTGATTTTTCCAAGCCTTATCTTCGGCATTCCAGATGATTCATCTTCTTCATCTTCAGTGCTTTCGCCGAATTTGAAAATGTCGAGGTTCGACCTGCCGTCAGCATAGTTGTGAATGAAAATCCTCGGCTGCACAAGGTCGAGATACGGCACGCTTATGCTTCCGGTCACGAGGGCTGCCACGTTCAGACCTGCCGTGAACTTCTCGAACCGGGCGAGCGTGTCGGCAGTCTCTCCGCAGCCCTTCCACATGAGATGTCCCTGGACTCCGGCCTGCTCGGATTCGTCGAAACGGTCTGCAGGATAGGTAATTGAGAAATCCTCAAGAGTGATTCCAATGCTCGGGAAATGCCGGAACATTGATACCGACACCTTGCCGAATGAAATGTCCCCGTCCACGAATCTTTCGGCATATCCGTTGACGATTCTCGTGGTAAGAGAGGATGAAAGTACAATCTGAAGGACGACAAGCAGAGCCGCCCATATTCCTATAATCCAAAGAAGAACCTTTCCTGTCTTCCTCAAAGCATTTTTCTGTTTCATCGGGTTCAAGATAAATCCAAATATGCAAAATTAATCAAAATCTCCGACTATACATATAGAGGTACATCATTTCGAGCGACCGAAGGGAGTCGAGAAATCTTCTCATAAGGAAACATTTTTGTTGCATATAACCGATATAAGTCTTATTTTTGCCAAGACTAAAACCAAGTGCACATCATGGAAACTTCATTTGTTTATGACCGGTTCGTCACCGGAAAGAATTTTGTCGGAAGGAAAACCGAGACGAATTCTCTTGCAAATCTGCTGGAGACAGGGGAGAATGTGGTGATGTACGAACCACCCAAAAGCGGTAAGATGTCTCTCGTGCAGCAGACATTGTTCAACATGAGGATGAAAGGCCGCCAGTTCATGGTAGGCCAGCTGGAAATATTCAATGTCAGGAGGCTGGATGACTTTCTCCTGAAGTTCGGTGCTGCGGTGATACGCCCTATTTCATCCACTCCGGACGAATATGCCGCCATCGTGTCGAAATATCTTGAAGGCACCCATTTCATTTTCGACCCGTCGAGGTTCGCCTCCGACCGCGAGGAAGTGATATCGCTGAACTGGGAGCCGGATGCGTCCGATGTTGCAAGGATGTTGAGGCTGCCTCAGCTCATAGCTGCGGACAAGGGCATGCCTTTCTATATGATAATTGCTGATTTCCAGAATCTTATGAAGGTGGACGGCTATGAGGACATTTTCTCGGAACTTGAGTCTGTGATGTCGTCGAAGGAGTCGGATCCATCATCATCCGCGCTTTTCATAATCACCGGTTCAATGGTGAATGCCATGAAATACATATTCGAGGAGAAGAAATATTTCTATCGCATGATAGAGCATCTGCCTTTGGGAAAAGTGGACGACAGGGAAATCATTGACCATATAGTAAGAGGTTTCATGGTAGGTGGAAAGGTAATCGACAGGGAACTTGTGTTGGGTGCTTGCAAGCTTTTCCAGGGCAATCTGTGGTATCTCAACCATTTCACCGCAATATGTGATTCCATGTCAAAGGGTTTCATCAACGAGGGAATCCTCATGGATGCTCTCAATTCCATGCTTTCAATCCACGAGCCGAGATTCAATTCCATGGTAGATGACCTGACAGACCATCAGATGAGCCTGATGAGGGCGGTGCTCGACGGTGTTGTCAAGTTCAGCGCATCCGAGGTCATCGAGAAATATTCCCTGAACTCCTCGGCCAATGTCCGCAGGGTGAAGGATGCCCTGCGCAAGAAGGAAATCCTGACATTCAATGACAAGGACGAGCCAGTCATCCTCGATCCTCTCTTCGAGTATTGGATAAGGAACATCTATTTCGGCATGAAGAACAATTGATACCATCAGGAAAACCAAATATGACCAAAAAGAAAATAACGGTCCTGACCGGTGCAGGTGTGAGCGCGGAAAGCGGCATCAGCACATTCAGGGACAGCGACGGCCTCTGGGAGAACCACAGGGTGGAGGATGTCGCAACCATCGAGGGCTGGTACAGGAACCCGTCCCTCGTCCTCGATTTCTACAATGAACGCCGCAGGCAGCTCCCGCATGTACGCCCCAACGCTGCCCATGAGGCGATTGCTGCTCTTGAGAAGGACTACGATGTGACCGTGGTGACCCAGAATGTGGACAACCTTCATGAAAGGGCAGGGAGTACGCGCATCATCCATCTTCACGGAGAACTGACCAAGGTCCGCCCCGAGGACCGCTACAACGAAAGGGATGGATTCTCAGAGGAAACAGTCTTCGACATCGGCTATGAGGATGTGCATTTAGGAGACCTTGCACCGGACGGAGCCCAGCTCAGGCCTCATATAGTGTGGTTCGGAGAGGCTGTCCCGAAGATTGAGCAGGCAATCGACGCGGTCGAGGCTGCAGACATTCTCCTCATTGTGGGCACGTCACTCCAGGTCTATCCGGCCGCCGGGCTGTATGCTTATGCCAAGGCTTCCACTCCTATATATATAATAGATCCGAAGGATGTTCCTGTCAGGGACGGCAGGATAACCCACATCAAGGATGTGGCTACCAGGGGCATGGAGATTTTCCGGGGAATGATTGATGAAAAAATTTTGAAATCAAAATAATATGTCTATCTTTGCAGCCGCTAATAAAAGGAGGTGATTTAGATATGATTATAGTTCCGGTAAAAGACGGCGAGAGCATCGAGAAGGCTCTTAAGAAATTCAAGAGGAAATTCGAGAAAACAGGTGCTATCCGCGAGCTTCGTGCAAGGAAGACTTTCGTGAAACCGTCAGTAAAGAGGAGAACAGAGATTCAGAAAGCAATCTATGTTCAGAAGATGCAGCTTCAGGACGAGCAGTAGTCCAGGGCCATCAGGAAAGAAATTATTACAGATTGTCAAGCCATAGTAAAAGAGCTGCCACGAGGGTAGCCGCTTGTAGTCTAAAACTTTAATATTTAAGTTTTTTATGTACGCAATTGTTGATATTGCAGGCCAGCAGTTCAAAGTAGAGGCCGGAATGGAGATCTTCGTCAACCGCCTTGCGGCTGAGAAAGGTGCTTCTGTCGAGTTCGACAAAGTGCTCCTTATCGACGAGGATGGAAATGTAAAGGTAGGCGCACCTTATGTTGACGGCGCAAAGGTTTCAGCCACAGTGCTCGATGACTCTTGCAAAGGAAAGAAGGTTCTTGTTTTCAAGAAGAGACGCCGCAAAGGTTACCAGAAACTCAACGGTCACCGTCAGTATCTTACAAAACTTCAGATCAATACGATCGCTTAATCATTGAGGAGGAATAATTATGGCACATAAAAAAGGCGTCGGTAGTTCCAAGAACGGTCGTGAGTCACATAGCAAACGACTCGGTATCAAGAAATTTGGTGATCAGGCAGTCAAGGCGGGCAACATTCTCGTCCGTCAGAGAGGTACTGTCCACAATCCTGGTCTGAATGTCGGGATGGGCAGAGACCACACTCTTTACGCCCTGATTGACGGAAAAGTAAGCTTCCGCAAGAAAGCTGACAACAAATCTTATGTCTCGGTTCTTCCTTTTGAGAACTAAGACTCGGGATTTGGAAACAAAGATAGAGGACTGAATTACCCGAGGTGGGTTTCAGTCCTCTTTTTTATAATATCGGAAACAATTAAACACAAACATATATGCTGACACTCAAATTGCTCCGTGAGAATCCGGAGTTTGTCATCAGAAAACTCGCTGTCAAGAATTTTGACGCAAAGGAGATTGTCGGGAAAATCATCACTCTCGACCAGGGAAGGCGCTCAATGCAGGCCGAGCTTGACTCTTGCCTTGCAGAGCAGAAGAAGAAAGCCGCTCTCATCGGCGGACTCATGAAGGAAGGTAAAAAGGCTGAGGCTGAAGCTATTAAGGCTGAGGTTGCCGCCTTGAAGGCCCATTCTACCGAACTTGACAAGAAATCACAGGAGAACAATGCCGAGCTTGAATCTCTGCTTGTCCTTCTGCCTAACATACCATGTGACCAGGTGCCGGAAGGAAAGGGTGCCGAGGATAATGTCGTAGTCAAGATGGGCAACGAGATACCTGAGCTCGGTCCGGATGCCCTTCCTCACTGGGAACTTGCCAAGAAGTTCGACATCATAGACTTCGACCTCGGAGTGAAGCTCACGGGAGCCGGATTCCCTGTTTACAAGGGCAAGGGCGCAAGACTTCAGAGAGCCCTCATCAACTATTTCCTCGATATCAACACCAAGGCAGGATACCTCGAGGTGGAGCCTCCTGTAATGGTTAACGAGGCTTCTGGTTTCGGTACAGGCCAGCTTCCTGACAAGGAAGGACAGATGTATCATGCAACCTTGGACAATTTCTATCTCGTGCCTACCGCAGAGGTCCCTGTGACCAATATCTACAGGGATGTGATTCTCGGCAACAATGATTTCCCTGTAAAAATGACAGCCTATACACCTTGCTTCCGCCGTGAGGCAGGATCATACGGCAAGGATGTCCGTGGCCTGAACCGTCTGCACCAGTTCGACAAGGTCGAGATTGTACGCATCGAGAAGCCGGAGAATTCATATGCAGCACTTGACGAGATGATCGCCCATGTGGAGGGAATAGTCAAGTCTCTCGGACTTCCTTACAGGATTCTCCGTCTGTGCGGAGGCGACATGAGTTTCACATCCGCCATCACTTATGATTTCGAGGTGTATTCCGCAGCACAGGGCAGGTGGCTTGAAATCTCTTCAGTTTCCAATTTCGAGTCATACCAGGCCAATCGTCTGAAGCTCCGCTACAAGGACGGCGAGGGCAAGACCCAGCTGGCACATACTCTCAACGGAAGTTCCCTCGCTCTGCCGCGTGTGGTTGCCGCACTTCTTGAGAACAACCAGAAGGATGGCAAGATATGGATTCCGGAGGCTCTCAGGCCTTATACCGGGTTTGACTATATCGGATAGATTTCTCGGCTCCGCCCTTCGGGCTTCGCTCGAAATGACAAAATGTCCACCCGACTGACCCATGTTATCTCGACTGACCCATGTCATCTCGACTGAACGAAGTGAATGGAGAGATCTGTATAGAAATGAAGATAATAGGCATCGACCCCGGAACGAACATTCTCGGATACGGAATAATTGAAGTGGAATCGAACCATCCCCGTTATATTGACATGGGGGTGTTCGACCTCCGGAAGATAAAGGACCCATTCGAGAAGCTCGCTAACATATTCGCAGGCGTGACCGAACTGCTAGAAGAGCATTGCCCCGACCAGCTTGCCGTCGAATCTCCGTTCTACGGCAAGAATGCCCAGGTAATCCTGAAGCTCGGACGGGCACAGGGAGCCGCACTTACGGCCGCAGTGATGAAAGGAGTGCCCGTTGCCGAATATGCTCCGAGAAAAGCCAAGATTGCAATCTGCGGCAACGGAGCTGCATCCAAGGAACAGGTGAGCATGATGCTCCAGAAGACCTTGAATGTCTCCCTTGATCCTAAATATCTGGATGCCACCGATGCACTTGCAATTGCATTGTGCCATTATTACCAGCTTTCAAGTCCGCTTGCGAAGGTGGGTGGCAAGGCCGATTGGAAGCATTTCCTTGAGGAACATCCGGAGAGGATAAAGAATAAATGAATTTATTCCTGTTTTTTATGGAATTCTGTTAAACTTCGGAAAACATTCCGTGTCTAAATCAACTGTGTGGGGTTGACCAATGAACCTGATTGGCCAACCCTGCTCGTTGAATGAAACTATAAAAACGATAGATGATGAAATTGATTGATTCCCTCAGGAGAGGGTTATTGATGACAGTCCTGCTGATAATCAGTGCAGTTGCCGGTGCGCAGGGCGGTTTTACGGTGAAACTCAAGCTTGTTGAGGAGAAGTCCGGCGAACCGGTTTCCTTCGCGACGGCATCCCTTACGCGCAAGGGTGAAAAGAGTGCTTCCAAGTATGTCCTGACCGATGATTCCGGCGCGGCTTCTCTGACCAAGGTTTCCAAAGGAACATATATCCTTCGCGCAGAGCTTATGGGATACAAGACCCATGAGCAGGAGATAACCGTGGACAAGGACCTGAATGTCGGTGAAATCAAGATGCAGGAGGACGTGAAGGTCCTCGATGCCGCAAGCGTTTCGGCCGTTGGTAACCCGATTATCGTAAAGAAGGATACCATTGAATACAATGCTTCTTCGTTCAAGACCACAGACAACGATGCGCTGGAGCAGCTTCTGAAAAAGCTTCCTGGCATCGAGGTCGGTTCTGACGGAAAAATCACTGCAAACGGAGAGGAAATCAAGAAAATCACCATCGACGGCAAGACATTCTTCCTGGATGACCCTTCACTCGCTTCCAAGAACATTCCTGCAAAGCTTGTCGAGAAGGTGAAAGTTGTCGAGAAAAAGTCGGACCAGGCGATGTTCACCGGCATTGACGACGGTGAGGAGGAAACTGTGATTGACCTCTCCCTCAAGCCGGGAATGATGAAAGGCTGGTTCGGAAACGTCTCTGCAGGCGGCGGACACGACCTTCAGCAGACATGGGCTGACGGAGACTGGCGTTATCAAGGCGCGGCAATGATAGGCCGTTTCACCGACAAGAGTCAGATCAGCATAATCCTCAACGGCAACAACACCAACAACCGTGGATTCAATGACATGGCAGGCAGCATGATGGGCAACATGCGTGGCGGCGGTGGCATGGGACGAGGCAATGGATTTTTCGGGAACAACAGCGGTATCACCACATCATGGATGGGTGGAGCCAACGGCGCATTCACCCTGCTTGACGGTGACATGGACCTTGCCGGAAATTACCTCTACAACGGAACCATCAAGTCAGTCCTCGAGCAGAGCAACAAGATAACATACCTTGACGGAGGTGACCAGCTCATATATGACAACGGAGGTCCGGAATATTTCGGAAACAACCCAGGCTACGGTTATAGCAGAACCCTGACCCAGGGCCACAGATTCGGCGTCAGACTTGAACACAAATTCAGCGAAAACACTTCAATCTTATTTGAACCCCAGGTCAATTTCGGCGGTGGAAACTACAATGAATATTCAGATTTCACAACCAGCAGATATTCTGCCGAAACCGGTCTGACATCGAAGACAAATGACGGATTCAACTCAACCTTGGGATACAACAGCAACTGGACGACAAGCGGCTTCCTGCTCTTTCGTCAGAAATTGGGAGTCCCGGGAAGAACCATTTCGGCAAATGTAAGGTATAGTTTCTCCGGAAACAAACTCCGTGATGCTTTGAATCAGTCACTTACAAACAACTACATGAGTGACGGAACATCACTTGATAGTCAGGATAGAGTCAACCAGAGGATTGACAGCAGGGCCAACAGCCAGAGCATCAACGCCCGACTCTCTTATACCGAGCCTCTCGGAAAGGGCTTCTATCTTGAGGCAACCTACAATTACCGATGGAACAGAAGCAACAGCGTCAAGGATACTTATGATTCCGGTGAGGTCGATCCAGCCGATTTCACGATAGCGAATCATCTGTACAATCCTACAGGCGAGGTCCGTAATGCAACATATTCGAGCGACATCCTCAACGTTAGCCAGAACCATAATGCCGGAGTCAATCTTCAGTATCAGAAGGGAAAGCTCAGGCTTCAGGTCGGAGCTTCGGTCCAGCCTACCACAACCCATAACAAGACGATATCCGGAACGGCGGTGGATACAACTTACACGGTGTGGAACTGGTCTCCTCAGGCCATGTTCAGCTATGAGTTCAATGACAATGCAGATATCCGTTTCTTCTATCGCGGCCGTTCTTCACAGCCTTCAACGTCACAGTTGATGCCTGTTCCTGACAATTCGAATCCGCTCAGCGTCCAGTTCGGTAACCCATATCTGAAGCCATACTTCAATCATAGTCTCCGCGGACATTTCGGCTACACCAACAAGGAAACCTTCTTCTCGATCCGGGGAATGTTCAATGCCGGAATGGTTCAGAACCCGATTACCAGTGCAATCTGGTACGGAAACAACGGAGCTCAGTATTCGATGCCGATGAACGGTCCTGTCAGCGGAAATGCAAGCCTGAATTTCTTCCTGAACAGCCCGATTGCCAAATCGAATTTCTCGATTATGAATATGTTCAGGGCAAGTTTCTCTCAGTCAGCATCTTATGTTGGAAACAGCAGCTTCCGTACTGATGATTATTACGACCCTGCGACTGCAATATTCAAGTATGAGCAGTTCAATGACGACTTCTTCGAACATTCTAAACCTGGTTCAGCCCAGCTGAATTTCAGCGACTGTTTCGCAAGAAACGACATCCAGAACGTCTCGTTCACCGAGCGCCTGAGCTTCAGATTCAATGCAGACATTGTCGAGCTCAGTCTTGCTGCCCGCACAACCTGCAACAAAAGCTGGTACACCGTTCAGGAGTCACAGAAGGCAAGATGGAACAACCAGGCATCCTTCTCCATGAACTGGAACATCCCTGGGGGAGTGACCCTTGCCTCGGATATCAATTACAACTGGTACAACGGATATTCTACTCCTCAGAAAGACGAGTATGTATGGAACGCCGAACTTTCAAAACTGTTGTTCAAGAACACTTTCACCCTTTCTGTCAAGGCCTACGACATCCTGAACCAGTCGAAGAACCTCTCCATCACTGATGCATCCAACTACCATCAGGAGGTGCGTAACAACACTCTTGGAAGATATATCATGCTCTCACTCACATACCGTTTCGGAAACTTCGGCGGACAGAAAATGGGTGGCAGAGGCCCGATGGGCGGAGGCAGACCTCCGATGGGACCTCCTCATCGTATGTAGTCTGTGTCCCTTACTTGCGGATGATAAACCTCACTGCAAGAGCTGCAAGAAGCAGAATGAAAACGAAGGTGCAGACTCTTCCTGTTATATCCCCATGTGCTACGAAGAAAGTGATGTCGTCGCGCATGGGGATTTCTCCTTCAATGACTGCCGGTTCCCACCATGGCGTTCTGGATACGATCCTGCCTTCCGGGCTGATGATGGCGCTGATGCCTGTGTTGGCGCATCGGGCTATGGCTCTGCGGGTCTCGATGGCCCTGAGGCAGGCATATTGAAGATGCTGACGGTAACCCGGGGTATCTCCCCACCATGCATCGTTGGTGATTATGGCCATTGCTTTCGCTCCCTTCCTGACATAGCCTGTGTAATATTCCCCATAAACCGATTCATAACAGACGGCGCATCCGATCGGAATGCCGTTTCCTGTATGCAGAAGGCTTATTTCGTCCTGGCCGACGCATCTGCCCATGACACCTCCGAGCAAATCGTCAATCTTGCAGAACAGGGCAGGGTAGGGGGTCTTCTCCACGGCAACCACAAGCTTGCTCTTGTGGAATATTTCTGTCCTGCCGGTTCCATCCACCATGAGCGCAGAGTTATGTGACTCCACCCAAAGTCCGTTCCTGACCTTCCTTGCCGTAGCTGACGGAGCTTTTGCCGATTCAATGTAATCGTAGCTTGACGCTCCGAAAAGCATGTCAGTCCCTGGATATTCTTTCAGGAAACCTGTCATGCGCCTCCACGTGCTGCTCCTTGGATAGTCCCCGCATATTATATCTGACGTGAAAGTCTCAGGAGCCACTATGAGCATGGGCCCTGCGCAGCTGTCGGACGCCCTTCGCTCGAGACAAGGCTCTGCGAGGGATAGCAGTATGGCATTCTGCCTGTCCTGAGTCATTGCCTGGAATTTGTTGTACGGGTCAATGTTCGGCTGGACTATCAGTACAGGGAGCCTGTCGCCCTTTTCCATGGATCCTTTATATTTCGAAGCGATGAACGGGGATATGGCGAAAGGCAGCACGAAAATCACGGCAAGGGAGATGACCGAGGCGGATTTTGCCTTGATATTGAATGAGTTCCATCTTCCGTCCGAAAGGGCGGTCATGAGTCCGAATACTCCGAGGTTGCATGCCCATATCCATAGGGAACCTCCGAGTGTGCCGGTATATTCATACCATTGCACTGCCCATGTGCTGCGGGCGAATGCATTGCCGAGAACGAGCCATGGCCATGATATTTCCGCGTCGAAATAGAATCTCTCCCAGGCTATCCACATGACTGCCAGGAAAATATATGGAAGGGATCCCTTGAATTTCCTCTTGCTGAAACGGAAAAGCCCGAATATCAGGGACATCTGGAAAGCATTGGCGAGGACTGCAAAAATTCCCCCTCCGACGGTTGCGTTGCAAACCCAGAAAGTAGTGAATGCATTCCAGAGAACGAATGACGAATAGTGCAGGACCCAGACCCTCTTCATGCCGGTCATGTCAGCAATCCTGTCCATGCAAAGCAGAGGGACCAGACCTATGAGTGCGAGGGGACCTGTATGTGGGACGAGGAAAGGAACGGACATCAGCACTGCTGAAGCCGCTGCAAGTATCCATGCCAATGTATTTTCTCGTTTCATAATCTCAAAATTGTTCAAAACGCACAAATATAGAAAATAATTAGTACTTTTGTAGTTTGGGTTCCGCAAATGCGGACCTTGAATTTGCAGGATAAACCAAATATCGCTTTTATGCTTCTGGACATACTCAAAGGATTCATTATCGGAATATGTGCATCCGCTCCTGTGGGGCCGATTGCCATACTTGTGGTGCAGAAATCCCTGAGCAAGGGCCAAAAAGCCGGTTTCGTCGCAGGTATGGGAGCCTGTGTCGTGGATACGATCTTTTCTCTCGTAGCAATCTTCGCATTGGCTTTCGTCCAGCAGTTTTTCGATGATTACGACTTGCTGATCACTGTCGTTGGAGGTCTGATAGTCTGCATAATAGGCTTGTCCATGGCATTGTCGGACCCGTTCAGGAAAATGAGGACTGACGGCAAGTATTCGGTTTCTGCGACGGATTTCGTGCAGGCCATAATCATGGGTCTGTCCAATCCGGGAGCAATATTCGTGATATTTGCGCTTTTTGCCTTCTTCGGCCTGGGGGATTCCCCAAATGACTGGAGGGTGGCACCTGTCGTACTCGCCGTGAGTGCCGGTTCTGCGGTTTATTGGTTTTTCGTCTCATGGGCGCTGAGCAAATTCCGTAACAAGTTCAAGATGAGTACGATAATATGGATAAGCAGGATTACGGGCGCTGTGGTGGTGGTCATAGGCCTTGCTCTTTTCGGGCAGGGACTTTTCAGGATGATATTCCATGGTGAGCCTCTGATCTGATGATGGAAAATGGATTTTATGGAAAAGAACAAAAAAGATAAGAAGGAGTTCAGAGGCCGCTGGATAGTGGTCAACCTGCTCGGAGCCCTGGCAGTGGTGGTTGTCCTCATTGCAGCCGCAGTAGTGCTGCTGAATGTTTTCACCAAGCATAACAAGGAACTTGTAGTTCCCGATTTCTCCAATATGACATTGAGTGAGGCGCGTTCGCTGGCCTCCGCATCCGACATGAGGGTCGAGGTGACCGATTCCGTATTTGTGAAGAGGATGAGAAAAGGTACGGTTTACAGACAGAATCCTGCCGCCGGCGACAAGGTCAAGTCTGGCAGGCGCATATCCCTGACCATCAATGCAGTCAATGCAAAAAAGGTGACCATGCCGAATCTGATAGGCTATTCGATGCGCCAGGCAAAGGCGGAGCTCCTGTCACGGGGCCTTGTTCTCGGAAACCTTATCTATGAGCCTGATATTGCAACGAACAATGTCCTGAAACAATATTTTGATGGCTATGAAATCGAGCCGGGAGTACAGATTGAAAGTGAGTCCGTGATTGACATAGCCGTGGGCCTGAATGATAACGACTGCACGACTTATGTTCCTGACTTGCTGGGACTCAAGCATCTGGGTGCCGTCGATGCTGTACATGACAATTCCCTTAACGTGGGCCGTCTGCGCTTTGACAATACCGTAAAGGACTATGAGGACAGCCTCAATGCAGTTGTTTACAGGCAGGAACCGGACATTTCTGCAGATCCTGTGGCAATGGGTTCAGAGATCGTGATATATCTTACCACCAATGCTTCGAAGGTACCGGTGAGGAAAGTGGAAGAAGAGACAGAGGAATAGAGATGGGAGCATTCGGATACGAAGATGAATTTGTGGAGGATTTCGATTCCGCAGGCGTAGGGGATGAAGTTGCCTACGAGGACGAGCAGCAGGAGATGTTCGAGCATTACCGCTTTGACATCGCCTCAGGCCAGGTACCTCTGAGGGTTGACAAATATCTTGCTACCCACATGGAGTACACATCCCGTCACCGCATCCAGCTCGCCATAAAGGCGGACTATATCAGGGTGAACGACAAGGTGGTGAAAGCCAACTACATAGTCCGTCCGGGAGATGTCGTTACATTCGTGATGCCATACCAGAGGAGGGGACTGGAGATTCTTCCGGAGAACATTCCGCTCGACATAGTATATGAGGATGACGACGTGCTCGTCCTCAACAAGAAGGCAGGGATGGTGGTCCATCCGGGACACGGACATTTCTCAGGCACTCTCGTGAATGCTCTTGCATACCATTTAGGTATCTCCCAGGGACCTGACGCCGAAGATGAGAGGATGGGAGTGCTGGTCCACAGGATCGACAAGGACACATCGGGACTACTTGTGGTCGCCAAGAACGACGAAGCCCAGCTCAATCTTGCCAGGCAGTTTTTCGTACATTCCATCGAGAGACGCTATGTGGCCATTGTCTGGGGCAACCTGAAGGAAGACGAGGGTACCATCGAGGGTAACATCGGGCGCGACCCCAACGACAGGATGCGCTTCAAGGTGTTCCCGGAGGGAGACAGGGGCAAGAGGGCCGTCACGCATTGGAAGGTGCTGGAGAGATTCGGCTACGTTACGGTGGTTGAATGCCGTCTGGAGACTGGACGTACGCACCAGATAAGGGTGCATTTCAACTGGATAGGACATCCGCTCTTCAATGATTCCCGCTACGACGGTTCGGAAATCAGGAAGGGTACTATATATGCCAAATACCGCAGATTCATCGAGAACTGCTTCACAGTGCTTCCGCGTCAGGCTCTGCATGCAAAGACGCTCGGGTTCGTACATCCAGGGACGGGCAAAACGGTGAGGTTCGACTCTCCTCTGCCAGATGACATGCAGGCGCTGATAGAGAAATGGAGACGGTATTCGAAAGATATGTCCCAGGTATTAGAGGATGAACAGGATTGATAATCATATAATTACACATAAACCAACAACTGAATTATGACAACTGTAAAAAGAACCCATGTGATCTCGCTTGCATTGGCGGGATTGATGGCTGCAGGCTGCTGCAATTGCGTAGAGCCTGTAATTGAAAAAGATGCACAGGTGGAAAAGAAGGTGGAACAGGTGCTCAAGAGCATGACTGTAGAGGAAAAGGCAGGACAGCTTGTCCAGATTACCTCTGATGTTATTTCCACTAATGGAACACTTGATACTGCCAAGGTAAGGGCAGCTGTAAGAGACTGGAAAATAGGATCATTCCTCAATGTATTCGGAGGAGTCAGCGCTTCAAGGGAGCAGACAGCGCAGTTCATGAAGCAGATACAGGACATATCCATGCAGGAGCTCGGCATACCTACCATTTTCGGCCTTGACATGATACATGGTGCAACCTATCTTTCAGATGGTACTTTCTTCCCTCAGGAAATCAACCTTGCAGCCACTTTCAACCGTGATTATGCATTCAAGCTCGGTGAGGTTATGGCATATGAGACCCGTGCAGCGATGGTGCCGTGGATTTTCTCTCCTGTAATGGACCTTGGACGCGACCCGCGCTGGCCACGCCATTGGGAGAGCTGGGGTGAGGACCCTTATCTCCAGTCAGAGATGTCCGTGGCGGAGACAGTCGGAGCACAGGGCGAGAATCCCAATTCAATCGACCTAGACCATGTGGCTGTCAGCATCAAGCATTATCTTGCATACGGAGCTCCTGTGACCGGTCAGGACAGGACTCCTGCAGTCGTAGATCCTGCTGTCCTGCGCGAGAAATATTTCCGCCCTTTCAAGGAGTGCTTCAAGGCAGGTGCCCTCACTTTGATGGCCAACTCGGCTTCCATCAACGGTGTGCCTGTGCATTCAAGCCATGAATATCTGACGCAGTGGTGCAAGGAGCAGCTCGGATGGGACGGAATGGTAGTCACCGACTGGGCCGACATAGACAATCTCTATACACGCGAGCACATTGCAGCCGACAGGATGGAAGCTGTCGAAATCGGAATCAACGCAGGCGTGGACATGATAATGGATCCGTACGAGCCGGATGTCTGCGGCGACATCGTGGCCCTGGTGAAGGCCGGACGCATTCCTATGGCAAGGCTTGACGATGCAGTGCGCAGGGTTCTTCGCCTGAAAGTCCGCCTTGGACTGTTCGAGAACCCTACCTGGTCCGTTGACGGATATGACAAGTTCGCTTGCAAGGAGTTCCAGGAGGCTTCTTATAATTCTGCGGTAGAATCCATGGTGCTTTTGAAGAACGAGGGCATCCTTCCTCTGAAGAATGGAACAAAGATACTTGTCACCGGTCCAAATGCCAATTCAATGCGTACGCTCAACGGCGGATGGTCATATTCATGGCAGGGCGATAGGGCAGAAGAATTCACTGAGGAATTCAATACAATCCTCGAAGGCATCCGTGCTGAGTTCGGCGCATCCAATGTCACTTATTGCCCTGGTGTGGAATATGTTGGCGGATGGAATTGGAAGGATGACAGGATTGTCTCACTCGAAGCAGTGTACAGGGCTGCCCTTCAGTCAGATGTAGTTATTGCCTGCATCGGTGAGAACTCTTACTGCGAGACTCCGGGCAATATCAACGACCTGAACCTTTCCGAGAATCAGAAGAATCTCGTGCGCGTGGCAGCCAAGGCCGGCAAGCCTGTGGTACTTATCCTCAATGAGGGCCGTCCGAGAATCATCAACGATATAGAGCCGCTTTCAAAGGCAGTTGTAGATGTGATGCTTCCTAGCAATTATGGCGGTGACGCTCTTGCAGCCCTCCTTTCAGGAAGGGAGAACTTCAGCGGAAAGCTTCCGTTCACCTACAGCAAGTATGTGAATGCTCTCCATACTTATGACTACAAGGTCAGCGAGAATGTCCAGACCATGAGCGGTGCGTACAACTATGACGCCGTGATGGACGTGCAGTGGCCTTTCGGCGCAGGTCTCAGCTACACGACTTTCGAGTATTCTGATTTCAGGATGGTATCTCCTGACGTGTTCTCTTCAGACGACATGCTGAAATTCGAGATAAGGGTGAAGAATACAGGTGCTAGGAAGGGCAAGGAGGCAGTTCTTCTCTTCTCAAGCGACCTTGTTGCTTCCGTGGTTCCTGATGTCAAGAGGCTCCGTCAGTTCACAAAGGTGGAGCTTGAACCGGGTGAGAGCACCGTCGTTGAACTTTCATTCCCGGCACATGACCTTGCTTTCGTGGGCAGTGACGGCAAATGGCGTCTTGAAGAGGGCGAGTTCCGCTTCTCATGCGGTTCCGAGGCCCTTCATGCAAATTGCAAGTCTACCAAGGTCTGGGATACTCCAAACATTGACTGATGACATATTACTCCAACAAGAGGATGGCTAAATCATTTTGGCCACCCTCTTGTTCAGTTCGTCCAGCACGAACGTACTCTAACGGGTGCAAGTCCCCAAACCGCCCTGATAGTGGGAAGGTTACAGCCAAAGGCAAGGGTGT
>JBJEBN010000118.1:0-27805 GCA_051870095.1 Candidatus Cryptobacteroides sp.
CCGTACCCTGTAGCTTATGCCATGTCTCCCTCCTGTCATATCTCCCTCCTGTCATATAAATCTATACCATTCAGGGTGTCATAGATTTCATCATAATATTCACGAAGTGCCTGTCTGTCTTTTATCAGCTCCTGCAATTCTTTCAAGCGTGCAGCATTTGGAGATTCCGGAATCCATAACCTGAGATAGCCACCTTCCGCGTATTTTTCAAGCAGATGTTCAAGCGTTCTTTCCCATTGCCCTTCCTTATCCAGATCCGGATAGTGTGAAAGACCGTATTGAACGGTCCGGCGGATTATAGTCTCGACATCAATCTGTCTGTCGGCTTCAGCGACTATTTTGCCGTATATGCTACGCGGTTCGTGGTCGCTCGATGCCCTATGGTCTTCTACAGCCTGAGCCATCACCTCTATCTGTTCCGGAGTGAACCATTGTCTCAATCTTGGATCCTCACGCACTATTCGTCCTGACTCCAGATGGTGAGTCTTCCTGTCTACTTCGAGACCGGTATCGTGATAAGCAGCTATGACATAGACCATATCTGCGTTGACTTCATAATGACGGGCAAGTTCAAGGCTTTGAGATATTACGTATTTGACATGATCACAACGGTGAGCAGCATCGAATGACTCATATCTCGGTATAATACATTCTTCAATATACTTCTTCATATCATCATTATTGCATTGATGTTCCTGCCGCAGGATATTCCCTCCCGGCGAGCTGAGTAGAAACGCAAATCCGTGTAGGTGTCTATGTCCGATACGATTATATTCTTTTTCGGTACCCCGCACTCCGTAAGGGAGTAACGGACGCATTCCTTGAGGTCGATGTGGTGCCCGCCCTCCATCGAACCTTCCTTCCTCGCTCCCCTGAACGACCATATCTTCTCTATTGGAAATCCAGATTCCTTGAATGTCAGTGCGACCTCCTCCCCTACCTGGAAGCTGTCGTAGCCGATGCCGGGACCGATGACTGCGATGATGTCTTCAGGACGTGTCCCGAACAGGCGGCACATTTCCATTACGGTCTTCTTCACTATCATGTTCACGGTCCCACGCCATCCGCTGTGTGCTGCTCCTATAGCCCTGTGCACCGGATCGTACAGGAGCACAGGTATGCAGTCGGCGGTCCTGACTCCTATGGCAACGTCCGTGAGGTCAGTCACCAGCGCGTCCACTCCTTCCAGGTCCTCCCTCGTGAGGTTTGTCCTGTCCACATAGGCGACATTTGTCGAGTGTGTCTGGTGGGGCAGCACAACTATACATGGAAGTTCAACATCCCTCCCTGCGGTGAAAGCGTACACTCCCCCACCAAGATCGTATTCGAGAAGTCCTGTCATCAGCACAGGCTGAGGGTATGACCACGGTTTTGCACCAAAATTCTTTCTCATAGTCGCATTTCAAATATTATGAAGTAAAGGTACAAAGAACTCTCCTAAAACACGATAAAAGATATTCACAATTCAATTGTGAACGCTACACACATATGTCCTTTATGTTACTAGTGATGCGTTAACCGACCCATCTGCGGTTGTAAATAAGTAAAAGTTAGAGTACGTTCGTGCTGGACGAACAAAAAGAGACACCCTCGAAAGGATGTCTCCGTAATTATTTGGTAATAAGATCCCTCGACTATGCTCGGGATGACATTTATACCATTACTTGCTGAGCGCAGTTGCTACGTCAACGGCGCATGCAACGGTGCAACCTACCATCGGGTTGTTACCTATTCCGAGGAAGCCCATCATCTCAACGTGTGCAGGAACTGATGATGATCCTGCAAACTGAGCGTCAGAGTGCATACGGCCCATTGTGTCGGTCACTCTCTCAATCCTGAAACCGAGCAGATTGCAGAAGTTTTGATAATATCCTGCTAATCATTGCTTTATATCAGAATATTAACTCCTAGTCAATAAATATAAGAACTGTAATCTATAAAGTGGCAGCGTGATGTCCGCTACCTGAAAAAACTATTTCTAGAAGTTCTTGAGTTCAGCAATCAAATTATCTAGCAGTGGCAACTGCTGACCTGTAACTTCAGCATCTTTAATCTCCTCATATCCTGTCTTGATGCTTCTAAGGATAAAATCCTTTTCCATATCCAAAGATTGCTTATCTTCAATCAATTTCATAATGCGTCTGTATCTATGCAAATTTAACTATTCTTATTTTGTCCTGCAAGATTTCCCATAGCCTTAAATTTGCATAATCAACGGAAAATCTTAATTTTGCAGGAGATAATGAAAACAGAAGTAGTTATGAATAGTGTTAATATCTCTTTACCGAAGTCAGACATGACTTTCTTGAGGAAACTCGCCAAGAACATGGGTTGGGAAATTGTATCTGCCCCTGAAAAGAAAAGTGGCATAGAACTCGGTTTAGAGGATATCGAAAAAGGTAGAGTGTATAAGGCAGAGAATGCAGATGATTTACTTAAGCAGATTTTAGGTTAATGTATTCTATTGTTTACACAGGTCAATTCAAGAAGTCCTTCAAACTATGTGTCAAAAGAGGACTTGATCCCTCTGTCTTGGCAAAGGCCGTCACTATCCTGCAGGAAAACGGGGAGTTACCAGATTCGTATAAACCACATAAGTTGAAAGGCAAATATATAGGCTGTTGGGAATGTCACCTACAGCCCGATTGGTTGTTGGTCTGGAGACAGAATGATTTAGAATTGGAATTGATATTGGTTGACACAGGCACACACTCTGATCTATTCAAGAAATAGAATTGTCACCTTCAGAAACGGAGGTGATTTTTTGTTGACATGGCAGAAATGATTTGAGCACAGTACAGGTGATTAAGACAGCAGGCTATATATGAGCATAGCAACAGAGACACCCAAATAGGATGTCTCTGTTGTTATTATGTAATTGGATGCCCGATCGGGGTCGGGCATGCCCTGGTCGTCATAGCCGGCTTGTCCGGCTATCTCCTACTTGCTGAGCGCAGTTGCTACGTCAACGGCGCATGCAACGGTGCAACCTACCATCGGGTTGTTACCTATTCCGAGGAAGCCCATCATCTCAACGTGGGCAGGAACTGAAGATGAACCTGCAAACTGAGCGTCAGAGTGCATACGGCCCATTGTGTCGGTCATACCGTATGAAGCAGGACCTGCAGCCATGTTGTCCGGGTGAAGGGTACGGCCTGTACCACCACCTGATGCAACTGAGAAATATGGCTTGCCTGCGAGGACACGCTCCTTCTTGTAGGTACCTGCAACTGGGTGCTGGAAGCGGGTAGGGTTGGTAGAGTTACCTGTGATGGAAACATCCACACCTTCTTTCCACATGATTGCGACACCTTCGCGTACGTCGTCAGCGCCATAGCATCTTACCTTTGCACGAGGGCCGTCGCTGTAAGCGATCTCACGTACGATGTTCAGTTCACCGGTATAATAATCGAACTGAGTCTGAACATAAGTGAAGCCGTTGATACGTGAAATAATCTGTGCAGCGTCCTTTCCGAGACCGTTGAGGATGCAGCGGAGAGGCTCCTTGCGGACCTTGTCAGCCTTGGCTGCGATCTTGATTGCACCTTCTGCAGCTGCGAATGACTCGTGTCCTGCGAGGAATGCGAAGCATTTCGTCTCCTCACGGAGAAGCATCGCTGCGAGGTTACCGTGTCCGAGACCTACCTTGCGATCATCGGCAACTGAACCAGGGATGCAGAATGACTGGAGTCCGATACCGATTGCCTCGGCAGCGTCAGCAGCGTTCTTGCAGCCTTTCTTGATTGCGATGGCTGAACCTACGACATAAGCCCATTTTGCATTTTCGAAGCAGATAGGCTGGGTCTCCTCACAAGTCTTATAAGGATCGAGACCATACTGTTCGCAGATAGCGTTTGCCTCTTCGATATCCTTGATACCGTTGGCGTTGAGAGCGGCGAGGATCTGTTTGATACGACGGTCCTGGCTTTCGAATTTCACTTCTCTGATCATAGTCTGTCCTCCTTATTCTTTTCTTGGGTCAATGTATTTAACTGCACCGGCCTCCCGGCTGAAACGGCCGTATGAAGAAGTCACCTGCTTGAGAGCCTCGTTGGCATCCACACCCTTCTTCACGAGGTCCATGAATTTGCCGAGGTGTACGAACTCGTAGCCGCAGATCTCGTCGTTCTTGTCGAGGGCGAGGGTCTTGATGTAGCCTTCCGCCATCTCGAGATAACGTGGACCTTTTGCGAGAGTTCCGTAGAGAGTACCTACCTGGCTGCGGAGACCTTTTCCGAGGTCCTCGAGACCTGCACCGATCATAAGACCGCCCTCTGAGAAGGCAGACTGTGTACGGCCGTAGACAATCTGGAGGAAGAGTTCGCGCATTGCAGTGTTGATGGCATCGCATACGAGGTCAGTGTTGAGAGCCTCGAGGATGGTCTTGCCTGGAAGAATCTCTGAAGCCATTGCTGCAGAGTGAGTCATACCTGAACATCCGATAGTCTCGACGAGAGCCTCCTGGATCACGCCTTCCTTGACATTGAGGGTAAGCTTGCATGCACCCTGCTGAGGAGCGCACCAGCCGATACCGTGAGTAAGACCGGAGATGTCGGTTATTTCCTTGGATTTCACCCATTTTCCTTCCTCAGGAATTGGAGCGGGACCGTGGTTCGGTCCTTTCTTGACGCAGCACATCTGCTGCACTTCATGTGAATAAACCATAATATCGTCTATAATTATTGAGTTATAAAACAATTCTTCCGAATCGGTGCAAAGATAAAAAAAATATTGACACGGATTCCATCTATCTTCCTAAATACATCAAGACTTCCGAAGGAATGGCTATACCCTGCGCGACGACACTACGATATTGAACACCCTCATGACCTTGTAACGTTTGTAACCGAACCATTCGCATCTCAGGGAAAAGACATACTGGAGATATTTTGACAAAATATGCATTTGGTCATTCAGGCGATATGTCACAGTATCGTTCTTGTCCTCCCTCGTCACAACGTCCATGAGCGGAGGGTTTTCAAAATATATGGCATCAGCAGTTTCAACCACCTTCCCTACAGCATCTTCCGGTACAAACCTCAGGGCAAAATAAAAACTGCTTTCGAAGAGCTTGCCCAGAGCAGGGAGATATTTCGGAAGCCTGCCGTTCCTTTCGACGAAGTGATATGCATTCCCGAAAGCCGTCAGATGATCGACAGCCTTGAGTGAGCCCGCGAAAGAGTCGTTCATTATAGAGCCCGACCTCCTGAGATACCTGTAAAGATTTTGCGGAATGTAATACACCGTGTCTATGACGGACCTGTACTGGACTGTGAACTGGAAATCCTCGTAACGGACGCTGCCGAAACGTATGCCGTAGCGGTCGAGGACCGAACGGCGGAAAATCTTGTTGTTGGAAGAACCGTCTGTCTTGACAAGGCGTCTCGGAGTCATATTCTTGAGCCCGGAAAGCCTTTGCCTGTAATATCTTACATCAGATTTTGAGGGAGCAAGACCATCCTCTCTGACCACTTCAATTCCGAAATGTATCATATCGGGTTCCATGGAAAAGCATGCTGCGCACAACTCGAAAGTATCCCGGCGTATGGTGTCATCAGGATCGATGAAGGATATCCATTCGGACGAAGATGCCTCGATTCCGCGGTTCTTGGTCGGTCCCAATCCCCTGTTTTCCTGATCGATTACGGTTATTCTGGAATCTTCCGCTGCAAGACGGCGAAGAATCCCGGGAGAGTCGTCAGTTGAGCCGTCATTCACACATATTATCTCAAGGTTCCGATAGGTCTGGTTCATGATACTCCTTAGTGAACTCTCAAGATACTTCTCCACATTGAAGACCGGAACAATTACTGAAATCTTCTCATTCATAGGCTTATAACTACATATATTCACTAATTTGCCGCCAATCGCGGCGGCAGGTTTCAGGTCAGGTTCAGTTCACGGCGTGCAAAGATAGTACAAAAGCCCAAAATCTGGCGTGAGAAAGGTAAAAACTTGTATTAACCAATAATAATGCATAATTTTGAATATATTTTGTAAAATGAACGATTATGCCTAAACAGCCTGAAATATCAATATTGGTTCCCTGCTGCAACGTCGAGAAATATGTCGGGGAATGTCTTGACTCCATATTGTCCCAGACACTGAAAGACATTGAAATCATCTGTCTTGACGACGGTTCGAAAGACGGCACGGCAGAAATCCTCAACAAATATGCTTCTGAAGATCCGAGAATCAAGGTCATAAGCAAGCCGAACACGGGATATGGAGACACCATGAACATCGGACTTGAAAAGGCATCCGGGAAATACATAGGCATCATCGAGTCCGACGACTGGATAGAAAAGGATATGTTCGAGAGGCTATACAACGAGGCAGTGAAATACAATCTGGACTGCTCAAGGTGCCTTTTCGAGCAGTTCAACGAAATCACCGGAGCAAGGAGAGTCGTCACCGGGACGACAGTGAGAAGAGCCGGAATGGACAAGGTTTTCAACCCTGCGGAGAATCCCGCGATTTTCTTCATTCCCCCGTCAATTTGGGCCGGATTGTACAAAAGCAGTTTCCTGAAAGACAATGGAATACGCTTTCTCCCTACTCCAGGTGCGAGCTATCAGGACACATCGTTCGCATTCAAGGTCTACTCCATGGCAAAAAGGGTCAAGGTAATCACAAAACCATTGCACCACTACAGGATAAACACCAATTCATCGGTATCGTCTCCGGGAAAGATTTTCTGCGTCTGCGATGAAATGCAGGAAATTGTCAGATTTACCAAAGAAAAGGGAGTGTATGAACGGCTGAAAGGAATAATAGCCTACAAATGGTACGGCACATACAAATGGAACTACAAGAGACTCCCGGACATGGCACTGAAAAGACAGTTCATCAACCGCTGGAGCTGCGAGGCGAAGGATATGTTCAGGGACGGAGCCATCACCCGTGAAAGATTCAGCCCGGGCAGGAGGCTGAGGCTTTGGTTCATTGCCAACCACCCGTCCGTTTTCCGCTACAAGAAAAGATTTTGAAAATGGGACAGAAGAAATATGACTATCTCATAGTGGGAGCAGGTCTTTTCGGAGCCTGCTTCGCCTATCTTGCCAACAGGAAAGGCAGGAAATGCCTGGTCATCGACAAGAGACCGCACGCGGGGGGAAACCTGTACTGCGAGAGGCGTGAAGGAATAAATGTCCACAAATACGGTGCACACATCTTCCACACTTCCGACAGGAAGGTATGGGAGTTTGTCACATCACTCGTGGAATTCAACTCATATATCAATTCACCGGTAGCCAATTACAAGGGCAGGATTTACAACCTGCCGTTTAACATGAACACATTCAACAGGATGTGGAGCGTGGTGACTCCGGACCAGGCCAAGGCAAAAATCGAGTCACAAAGGATGGAGGCAGGAATCACTGAGCCCCAGAATCTGGAAGAGCAGGCTATATCGCTGGTTGGGAAGGACATATATGAAATCCTGATAAAAGGATATACACAGAAACAATGGGGACGCAGGTGCACCGAACTCCCACCATCAATCATCAAGAGGCTTCCCGTGAGGTTCACATACGACAACAATTATTTCAACGACACATGGCAGGGAATACCGATTGGAGGCTACAACAAACTGTTTGACAAGCTGTTGGATGGCATCGACACAAGATTCTCTACAGATTTCTTCGACAACAGGGCAGAGCTGGAGGGAATAGCCGCCAAGGTCGTATATACAGGACCGGTGGACAGATATTTCGACTACCGTTTCGGCAAGCTTGAATACAGGACGGTCAGATTCGAGGAAGAAGTCATCGACAGTCCGAACTGGCAGGGAGTGGCCGTGATGAACTATACCGACGAGGAGACTCCGTTCACGAGAATCATCGAGCACAAGCATTTCGAGTTCGGGACACAGGAAAAGACTGTCATATCAAGGGAATATTCCACGGAGTGGACCGAGGGCAGCGAGCCGTATTACCCTGTCAACGACCGGAAGAACAGCGAGTTGTATAACAGATACAAAGAACTGGCCGACAAGGAGGAAGGGGTGATATTCGGTGGCAGGCTCGCAGAATACAAGTATTACGACATGCATCATGTCATCGCCAAAGTGCTGGAGCATCCGGAACTGGCAGATGGCGGAAAATAAAATTATAATGATATGAATGTTATTGACACAGCAATTGAAGGCGTGAAAATCATCGAGCCGAAGGTTTTCGGTGACCATCGGGGATATTTCTTCGAATCATTCTCGCAGAGGGATTTCGATGCCAATGTAAAGGAGGTGAGATTCGTTCAGGACAACGAAAGCAAATCGTGCTACGGAGTGCTCCGCGGGCTTCATTTCCAGAAGCCCCCTCACGCACAGAGCAAGCTCGTCAGGGTGGTGCGCGGCTCCGTGCTCGATGTCGCCGTGGACATCCGCAAAGGGTCCCCGACCTATGGGAAACATGTGGCCGTGGAGCTTACCGAGGACAACCACAGGCAGTTCTTCATCCCTCAAGGATTCGCACACGGTTTCGTGGTGCTGTCGGACGAAGTAGTGTTCCAGTACAAGTGCGACGACTTCTATGCTCCTGACTGTGAAGGAGCCATTGCCTGGGACGACCCTGACCTGGGCATCGACTGGAGAATCCCGGCAGAAAGCGTAATCCTCTCGGACAAAGACCGAAGACACCAATGCCTCAAAGACATCGACAGCCCATTCACATACGATAAATAATCAGAACAAGGACTATTCAATGACGATTCTTGTAACAGGTGCCTGCGGGCAGTTGGGAAATTGGATGCGGAGAGTGTCCGCAAATTCGGGTTTCAGGTTTGTCTTCACAGATATTGCGGATTCCGATGGGGTTGCAAATCTGGATATTACCGATTCCGAGGCCGTCCGCAAGATGGTCAGGGAATATGGAGTCAGTGCCATAGTGAACTGCGCCGCATACAATAATGTGGAAGGGGCGGAAACCGACATTGAAGGTGCCCGGAAGCTGAATGTGGAGGCTCCTGCCATCCTGGCAGGGGTGATGAAGGAATTTGGAGGGTTGATGGTACATTTCTCATCCGATTATGTATTTGGAGGAGAGAAATGGAATATTCCATATAGGGAAGACCATGAAGGTTCACCATCAGGTGTTTATGGAAAGAGCAAGCTCGACGGAGAAAAGATGGTAGCTGCGTCGGGATGCAGCTATGTGGTTGTCAGGACAGCCTGGCTTTATTCGGAATACGGGAAGAATTTCTGCAAGACCATGCTGGGTCTCACGTCATCCAAGCCACAGCTGAAAGTGGTTTTCGACCAGGTCGGCACCCCTACATACGCCCGTGACCTTGCCGAAGCGGTAATGACCATTTTGAATGATTATCATGCATGGAGGACAGAATCCGGACAGGCCAATTTCTATGAAAAATCCGGAATTTACCATTTCAGCAATGAAGGTGTATGCTCATGGTACGATTTTACAAAGATGATTGCGCAGTTGAGCGGACATGACAGCTGCGACATCAGGCCTTGCCACAGTTCGGAATTTCCGTCACGTGTGACCAGACCGTCATATTCGGTACTTGACAAGACCAAGATCAAGGAGACATTCGGAATCGCAATTCCTTATTGGACAGATTCCCTGCGAATCTGCATCAAGAATTTAGCGGGCAATGCCTATTAATGGAAAGATAGTGGTAACTCCATGAATTTCAAGATAGTATCAGACTACAAACCTTCCGGTGACCAGCCGGCAGCAATCGACGGAATCTGCTCCGCACTCAAAGACGGAGTGGATGCTGTCACACTTCTCGGAGTGACAGGCTCCGGCAAGACCTTCACGATGGCCAATGTGATTGAGCGTCTCCAGCGCCCCGCACTCATTCTGAGCCACAACAAGACACTCGCCGCCCAGCTGTACGGAGAATTCAAATCATTCTTTCCGAACAATGCCGTGGAATATTTCGTATCATACTACGACTATTACCAGCCGGAGGCATATATCCCCGTGACCGACACATATATAGAAAAGGACCTGAGCATCAATGACGAGATCGAGAAACTCCGCCTCAGCGCTGCGTCGGCACTTCTTTCAGGAAGAAGAGATGTGATTGTAATTTCCAGCGTATCATGCCTTTATGGCATAGGAAACCCTGAAGATTTCCATTCACAGACCGTGACTGTGGTCAAGGGAGAGCAGCGCGATATGACAAGGCTTCTGTATCAATTGGTTGATGCCCTATATTCAAGGACAGAGACCGATTTCAAAAGAGGCACTTTCCGGGTCAGGGGAGATACCGTCGATGTCTGCATAGGATATGGAGAGAATGCAGTAAGGATTGAATTCTTCGGCGACGAGGTGGACCAGATTTCCATAATCGACCCGGTTACAGGCGCTTTCATTGATTCACTCGACAGGATTTCCATATATCCTGCCGGCAATTTCGTGACCACCAAGGAAAGGAGTGCCAAGGCCGTGAGCCAGATTCAGGACGACATGACGGCACAGGTGGAATATTTCAACTCCATAGGCAAGACATTGGAAGCCAAGAGGTTGAAACAGAGGGTAGAATACGACTTGGAATTCATCAAGGAGATGGGCTACTGCCCAGGTATAGAGAATTATTCGAGATATTTCGACGGCAGGAAGGAGGGAATGAGACCGTTCTGCCTCATAGATTATTTCCCTAAGGACTTCATCACGTTCATCGATGAAAGCCATGTGACATTGCCTCAGATCAGGGCGATGTACGGAGGTGACCATTCGAGGAAGTCGGTGCTTGTCGATTATGGTTTCAGGCTTCCGGCCGCTGCTGACAACAGGCCTCTCAAATTCGAGGAATTCGAGGCGATTACAGGGCAGAAGGTTTTCGTGAGCGCGACTCCTGCAGAATACGAATTGGACAAATCGGAAGGTCTTGTGGTAGAGCAGGTTGTAAGGCCTACAGGTCTGCTCGACCCTCCTATAGAAGTGCGCCCTGTGGAGCATCAGGTTGATGACCTGCTCGAGGAAATCCGCAAGAGGGCGGAGCTGGATGAAAGGGTGCTCGTGACCACTCTCACCAAGAGGATGGCCGAAGAACTCGAGAAATATTTCACGAAAATGGGAGTCAGATGCCGCTATATCCATTCTGATGTAGACACGATGGAAAGGGTGGAAATCATCGAGGATTTCAAGAACGGCCTGTTCGATGTACTTGTCGGAGTGAACCTTCTGCGTGAAGGGCTCGACATCCCTACCGTGTCCCTTGTGGCGATTCTCGATGCGGACAAGGAGGGCTTCCTGCGAAGCGGCAGGGCGCTTACACAGACCGCAGGAAGGGCTGCAAGGAATGTGAACGGCCTTGTAATCATGTATGCCGACACCGTTACGGAATCCATGCAGCAGACCATATACGAGACAGACAGAAGGCGCAGCAAACAGATGGAATACAACAAGTTGCACGGCATCGTGCCAACCCAGGTAAGCGTCAAGCGGAATGTGCTTGCCGAGGGCTCTGCGGAATCCGCCCAGGAAAGCAGGCGCAACCCAAGGCTTGCCAACACCGTAACCGGAAAGGTGAGCGCCGCCAATTCCTACGATGCGCCTACCTACATTCCGGATCCTTCAGACCTCGGGCGCGGGACTGTCAGCGTAGGCCTCGGACATGACTCCAAGAGGGAAACCAACTCAGCCTATGTTGACGGCTACATCCAGGCCGACCTCGCGGCCGTGCTTCAGGACCCGGTAATCAGGTCCATGAGCAGGGAGCAGGTGGAAAAAGCTGCAGAATCCGCAAAGAAGAACATGCAGAAAGCGGCCGCGGATCTTGACTTCACCGCAGCCGCCAGATATCGCGACGAAATGTGGGCGCTTCAGCAATACCTGAAGGTATGGCATTAGTTCTCAGACATTTCTCCATCCTTATATCTTAACGGGAAGAGTTTCTCTCCCCCCTTGAGGACGATCCATGTGTCGAAACTGCGTTCGCCTTCCTTCAGCACTATCACCCTCGCGCCGTTGGAAAGATGATTGTAAACGGTGTCTCCTCCGGTATATCTGCCATAGGCCAGCATTATGCCTTTGTACATGGCTGCCCAGTCATTGTCGTGGTCATGTCCGACGAACACTCCCATGATGTCTCCCGATTCATACATGGAATTGAACAGACCTCCGTTCAGGTCAGGGCTGCAGACCTTCTCCATATTGTTGCCCACCAGACCAGGTGCCTGAGCTACAATGTCATACTCCGGGAAAGGAATATGCATAAAGGCAAGCGACGGTACCGGCACTCCCCCGTTTTTCTGCGTGTATGCCGAGCTTCTTTTCCGGTAATCCACAACCTGTTCCGGATAAATAGTCTCGTAATATTTCTTGTCCCAGAGATAAGTATGTGAGTCAAAGCAATAAAGAAGAGCTTTCAGACTTCCGTCCCTGGAATATACAGGCAGGTCGAAATCCGGTGACGGGTTGTCTCCGCGCTCAGGAAGAAGATTATAAGGGATGGACCTTGCTATGTCATATAGCTGGGTATTTGAAAGCTGATGTTCCCTGTCATGGTTGCCGAATGTGATGACGAAAGGCACCTTGTGATCCGAGATTGCTCCGAGGACTATCCTGTAGGCCTCGTCGGCAGGGCGTCCGTAAAGGATGTCTCCCGTAACCGCCACAAGGTCAGGCTTCTCGAGGTCGAGGACTTCGTTGATTCTCTCCAAAGCGATGTCGGAACGGCTGTCGTTCGGGATGAAATGCGTATCGGTGAACTGGACAATCTTGAAAGTGCCGTCGGAGTTGAATGTCAATGCAGGAGACTTCTTTACCAGCCGTGCCGCGAATCCGCCCCCGGAAGCGAGGGTGAGAGCTATGTTGTCGGACGCTCTGACATCCTTGACAACCAACTTGAAATCAGATGCCTTGCGGTTGGCGTTCACTCCGTCACGTAGCAATGTCATTTCATAGATGCCATCACCGAGGAAAGACAGGTCAACGGAAATCTCCCTTGCATTCCAGTCAGTGAGGCCACCGATGAACCAGTCGTCACCTTTTCTCCTTGCAGTGACTATATATTTTCCGGTCTCGCCCATTATCACCTTGGTTTCGTCCCATACGGTCGGGATTCCGGCAATGAAATCACAGCATTCAGGTTCGTCGAGATAGTTGCTCGGAGAGTCGCACAGCATGTTCAGAGGTGAATCGAGGACCATGTAGAGTCCGAGCTGATGGCATCTGGTACCCTGGCTCATCGGCTCTGAATTGATCGGAGCGAACGTATGTCTGGCTGCATTGCGCATGGCTCCCTGAGTATAGTCCATAGGACCGGCGACCTGGCGGATGAAAGGTATTGTGACGTCATAATGAACCTGATCCTTGGTTATAGGAGTCCATTTCACGGTTTCGAGTCCATGTACGCCTTCATTGTTGAGTACATTCGGCCATGTGCGGTTGATGCCGGCAGGTTTGTGCGAGCCATGAAGGTCAAGCACAAGGTGGTATCTTGCAGCCGTTTCGGCTGCCCGGTAGTTGAAGGCGGTCATGAACTGGTCGTCCCTGTCCATGAAGTCTACCTTGAAGCCTTTGACTCCCATTGCTGAATAATGTGCACAGACATTCTCCATATCCCTTTCGAAAGCCCTGAAACCGGCCCATAGGATTATGTCCACGCCTTTTCCTGCCGCGTATGAAATGATTTCCTTGAGATCTATGGCAGGATTTATGAGCATCAGGTCCTCACCTTTTCCCGCCGCCCATCCGTCGTCGAGAATTACATATTCTATACCCTTTGATGCCGCGAAATCTATGTAATATTTATAGGTAGGAGTATTGATACCCGCAACGAAATCCACATTCTTGATGTTCCAGTTGTTCCACCAGTCCCATGCCACCTTGCCAGGGCGTATCCACGAGGTGTCTTCTATTCTTGAAGGCTCTGCAAGCAGCCATGTCATATCTGACTGAGCGACCTGGACATCTGTTCCGACGACGAACATCCTCCACGGGAACGCCCTCGCTCCATCTGCCTTTGCAATGAAGTCCTCCCTCTGAGGCACTACGAGCTGTATGTTGTTGTAACCTCCGGCCTGCTGCACTGCAGGACATGGGGCGAAAACGCCTTTCAATGTGTTCGCTCCGTTGCCGGCAAGATACATTCCCGGATAAGCCTCGAGATTGTCTTCGGTTATGCAGACTTTGAGGCCGTTTCCTGCATCCACCATCACAGGAAGAAAGCTCAGGCGGCTCTGATTGAGGCCTGACAAAGTGGTCTCGGTGTAGATATTTTCGAAAGAGTTGAAGAACTGGGAATCATAGTCGCCGTCCGTTCCCATGGCCACATAAGGGGCAAAGACTCCGAAATCAGAAGCAAAATTGATTTCAGCCTGCTCGGATCTGACCGTGAAAGGAGTACCAGTATCGGTCGCGAATCTGTATGCGGCTCCGTCGTTGAAGACTCTGAATTCGAGACTCCAGCCACCCTTGAATCTAAGAATCAGGGAGTTGTGGCAGTCCTTGACAGTTGCGCTCCTGTAAAGTACTGCAGGCTGGGTCTCATCTACGGATGTCCTTGATACCTTTGCAACTTTTGCAGGGCCTCCCCAGAGGGTACCGTCCGACAATGTCATGGAAATCTGCGACGGGGTTACAATCTGTCTTCCATCGACGGCCATGGACCATTCCACAGAAGCGCCCGCCGACACATTGACTGCGATTCTGCCGTCAGGTGATTTCACTGAATAATCTTTTGCGGAAAGCGTTGCCGCCATGGCAACTGCCGCTACGAAAGTCATAATACTTCTTGTCATTTTCGATAAATATTATAATTCTACAAATTTAGAAATCTTCCGACAATAACCTGCATCATTTGCGAATAACTTCCTCTGTTTTTTCCCTATTATTAAACAATTTCCCTAAATCATGGTACTATTCCATATTGTACTGTCTGACAATGATTTTACATATCATCACATTCTGATTCCCAAGGAAAGCTCAAAAAAAATTGCATAAAATCAAAAAAAAGTTTGGCAGTAAAGAAAAAATAACTACCTTTGCAATCCCAAACAAAACGGGACAAGTTCTTAACAAATATTTGCAAGGGAGCATAGCTCAGTTGGTTCAGAGCGTCTGCCTTACAAGCAGAGGGTCGGGGGTTCGACTCCCTCTGCTCCCACTAAAAAATAGACTCGGATGAAAATCCGGGTCGCTTTTGGTTTTATACTTTCCCTCAACAACAGCACAACCCTCGCACATCACTAACTCTCATACCCCCGACCCTCTGCTTGGCGGCTTCAGCCGCGCATCGGAGGACAGAGGTTTCAAAGAAAACGGCGGACGGAGATGCCCGATGGCACCAACGGTGACAGCGGCATGCCCCTCGAACATCACCAACTTTGCTCGACATGACAGAAGAAGGATACTCCTAACCATCCATCTGCCATCCCCATTGAACTAAAAATCCTCGGCCAGGCCGAGGATTTTTAGTTCAATCACATCCTTTCCGGAAGCGTTATACCGAGAATCGCCATAGCCTTGGAAAGAACCTTCGCGATATTCTCCACAAGGACGAGACGGCATGCCAGAACGGTCTTGTTCTCCTCCCTCAGAATCGGAGTGTCATGATAGTACTGGTTGAACTCCTTGGCAAGCTCATAAGCGTAATTGGCGATGAGAGCCGGGGAAAATGCCGCTCCCGCCTCTGCCACCTTTGCAGGGAAAGTATTGAGAATCTTGATGATACGAATCTCCTTTGAAGTAAGCTCCGCATCTTTGCTCAGGTCAGCAGCCTTGTGGGATATGCCCTGCTCGTCAGCCTTGCGCAAAATCGATTTGATACGTGCATGAGTGTACTGGATGAACGGACCTGTATTTCCGTTGAAGTCAATGGACTCCTTAGGATCGAAGAGCATAGTCTTCTTAGGATCCACCTTCAGGATGAAATACTTCAGGGCACCGAGACTGATCATGCGGAACAGAGCGTCCTGCTCCTGGGCGCTGAGGTTGTCTATCTTGCCCAATTCCATCGAAGTTTCCTTCGCCGTATCATACATTGCTGCGAGAAGGTCATCGGCATCCACTACCGTGCCCTCACGGGATTTCATCTTGCCTTCAGGAAGTTCCACCATTCCATATGAAAGATGGTATATGCTGTCGGCCCAGTCAAAACCAAGCTTGCCGAGAATGAGCTTCAGCACCTGGAAATGGTAGTTCTGCTCATTGCCGACCACATAGATATGCTCGTCGAGCTTGTATTCATTGAAACGCTGCTCCGCTGTCCCGAGGTCCTGGGTCATGTATACGGATGTGCCGTCTCCACGCAGAAGAAGCTTCCTGTCAAGTCCATCCGCAGTCAGGTCACACCATACCGAACCGTCCTCCTGACGCTCGAAGATGCCTTCGTCAAGACCTTTCTGCACGAGCGCCTTGCCGAACAGATAAGTCTGAGACTCATAATATGTCCTGTCGAAACTGATTCCGAGGTCCCTGTAGGTCTTGTCGAATCCCTCATAGACCCATCCGTTCATGGTCTTCCAGAGTTCCACGACCTCAGGATCTCCCTGCTCCCACTTGAAGAGCATCTCCTGAGCCGCCTTCAGTGACGGGGCATTCTTCTCAGCGTCCTCCTTCGCCATTCCAGAAGCTACAAGTTCATCAACCTCTTTCTTGTAGAGATTGTTGAAAGCGACATAATAGTCTCCCACGAGATGGTCACCCTTCTTGCCGGACGACTGCGGAGTCTCTCCGCCACCGAGGACTTTCCAGGCATACATCGACTTGCAGATATGTATTCCCCTGTCGTTCACGAGATTGACCTTCATCACCCTGTTTCCGTTCACCTCGAGGAGCTTGGCTACCGACCAGCCGAGAAGATTGTTCCTGATGTGTCCGAGGTGCAGAGGCTTGTTGGTGTTCGGTGAAGAATATTCCACCATTATAGTCCTGCCGGTAGAAGGAAGCTGTCCGAAATCCTCGGAAGCCGCGATTTCAGCGAACAGGCCGTGCCACCATGCTGCAGAGAAGGATATGTTCAGGAATCCCTTCACTGTATTGTATGAAGCGATTTCCGGAGCATTGGTCTTGAGCCATTCTCCTATTGCGTTTCCGGTGTTCTCCGGGCTTGTCCTTGATACTTTGAGAAGAGGGAATACAACGAGAGTGTAGTCGCCTTCAAACTCTTTTCTTGTCACCTGCACCTGAAGTGAGGAAGGGTCTGTCTGAACGCCGTAAAGCGCCTGAATTGCTTCAGACGCTTTGGCTATGATGAATGATTCCGGTGTCATTATCCTAAATAGCTTTTCAAAAGTTTGCTTCTTGAATTGTTCTTGAGTTTGCGGATGGCCTTCTCCTTGATCTGGCGCACCCTTTCACGTGTGAGGCCGAAACGTTCTCCGATCTCCTCGAGAGTCATTTCCTGGCATCCGATTCCGAAGAAGGACTTGATGATTTCCCTTTCGCGGGTTGCAAGGGTCGAAAGCGCCCTCTCAATCTCCTTGTTCAGGGATTCGTTCACAAGACCGCGGTCAGCGCTCGGAGAGTCGTTGTTCACCAGCACATCGAGGAGGCTGTTGTCCTCGCCTTCCACGAATGGAGCATCCACGGATACATGTCTGCCGGAAACCCTGAGTGTATCGGAAATCTTGTCCTTTGGCACATCTATCATTTCTGAAAGCTCCTCGCTCGAAGGCATGCGCTCGTTTTCCTGCTCGAATTTCTGGAGAGCCTTGTTGATCTTGTTGAGCGATCCCACCTGGTTCAGAGGCAGGCGGACAATTCTTGATTGCTCTGCGAGGGCCTGCAGGATGGACTGTCTGATCCACCATACTGCATAGGAGATGAATTTGAATCCCCTTGTCTCATCGAATTTTTCGGCTGCCTTGATAAGTCCGAGATTGCCTTCATTGATAAGGTCAGGAAGACTGAGGCCCTGATTCTGATACTGTTTTGCAACGGAAACCACGAACCTGAGGTTCGCCCTTGTAAGTTTCTCGAGTGCCGCCTGGTCTCCTTTCCTGATTCGCTGCGCGAGTTCCACTTCCTCCTCAACGGTGATGAGTTCTTCACGGCCGATCTCCTGAAGATATTTGTCAAGAGAGGCGCTCTCACGGTTGGTGATGGATTTAGTAATCTTTAGTTGTCTCATTATAATAGTTTATTATCATTTCATTCCAATACGGCCGGCTTGCCTAAGGCATGTCCGGCACAGCCGGCCAATAGGATGAAACTGCTAAATGCCGAAGCCGAAATAGCCTGTACGTCCGGAGGCTGTCACTCCTTCGATGAAGACTGCCCTCTTGGATTTCTTGGCAATGTCAATCACATCCTGAGGTGTCTTGACAGGCTGGTCATTGACATATAATATCACGAAACCCTGCGCGGCACCGGCTTCTTTCATCTTGCCGGGACCGAGGTCCACGATTTCAACTCCGTGTTTCAAACCGAATTTGGCGAGGGTTTCCTTTGGAGCAGTCTTGATTGAAGCGCCATAGAACGCTACTGAACCGTCATCGGCCACAGTTCCGTTTTCCTGGGTAGTGCCCTGGAATTTGACTTCAAGTTTTTTCTCCTTGCCGTCACGGATTATGGTCAGCTCAGCCTTGTCCCCAGGAGAGAACTTGCTGACAAGCTCCTGTACCGACGCCGTGTTGGTAATCCTGACAGAATCAATGGCCACAAGGACATCTCCTTTCTTGACGCCGGCCTTGTCTGCAGCTCCATTTTCAGAAACCTCAACAATATATACGCCGTTTACGGAAGAAAGTTTCAATTCTTTTGCAATTTTGTCGTCAACCGGCTGCATGGTGATTCCAAGAAGAGCTCTCTTGACGCTTCCGAAGTCCATGAGATCCGACACGATTTTCTTGACGATATTGGAAGGAACTGCAAATGAATATCCCGCGTATGAACCTGTCTGTGAAATGATTGCAGTATTGATACCTATGAGGTTGCCGGCTTTGTCCACGAGTGCACCTCCACTGTTTCCCGGGTTGACCGCAGCATCGGTCTGGATGAATGATTCGATCTTGAATTCACCTGAATAATTAGGCATAGAGCGTCCCTTGGCGCTGACGATACCAGCCGTAATCGTGGAGCGGAGGTCATATGGACTGCCGATTGCAATCACCCATTCTCCGAGGCGGAGCTTGCTTGAGTCGCCGAACGGGATGGTCGGAAGTCCGGCTGCGTCTATCTTCAGGAGGGCTACATCTGTGGCAGGGTCGGTGCCGACAAGAGTGGCCTGATAGGTCTGGTTGCTGTTCAGGGTAACTTCAATCTTCGTCGCCCCGTCGATTACATGGTTGTTGGTCACAATATAGCCATCCTCGCGTATGATGACTCCTGATCCGCTGCCTACCCTCTCTCTCTGCTGGCCGCCTTCAGGATAGCCGAAGAAGAAATCGAAGATAGAGTTCGGAGCCTGACGGGATGACGGCTGGGTGGATGTCACTTTGACATATACGACAGCGTCGACTGCCGATTCGGCAGCATATGTGAAGTCCGGCCAGTTGTCCTGTGCCAGATTGACAGTCCTGTAACCTGCGCCATCAACGACTGTCTGCACCACCTGTGTCTGCTCAGTAGCCGTTCCCTTGACGACTGCGAATGCTGTAAGGCCTCCCACAACCGCAGAAAGCAATACTATAAGAATTCCTTTTTTCATAAACTGTATATTAATTTCAAACAATTCAAAATTTAATTTGAAGCCGGGCGGGAAAAATCCAAAAAATATGCCATCTCATTGTTTTTTTTATTACTTTTGTTGACTTAATATGCCGTCAATATAATCTCGAACAAAGTGAGAGATCCGATGGAGGAAAATTGAAATTAATTATATACAATAGAATATGAAACTAATAATTTCCAGTTCAGAACTTCTGAGAGGCGTGATGGCCGTATCAAAGGCAATCCCGGCAAAGTCACCGCTTCCGATTCTTGAAAACTTCCTGTTTGACCTCAAGGGCAACGTACTTGAGCTGACCGCATCTGACACGGAGCTTACCCTCCGCACCCAGATAGAGGTAGAGAGCACATCCGAGGAAGGCAAGATTGCAGTTCCTGCAAGACATATAATGGATCTCCTCAAAGAACTTCCGGACCAGCCTTTGACGATCAACACCACCGGAGACAGCTCTTTCGAGTGCAGCTGGGCAAGCGGAGCATCTACCCTTCCTTACTTCCCGGCAGAGGACTATCCTGCAATCACCGGCACAGACGAGACCGCCACAGTGATAGAATTTCCTGCACAGAGCCTCGTAGAAGGCATTTCAAGCACCATCTATGCTACGGCCGATGACGAGATTCGTCCTGCCATGAACGGTATCCTCTTCGACATCGACACCGAATCCACCACTCTCGTGGCATCCGACTCCCACAAGCTCATCTGCTACACTACGGCAGATGTCAAGGCCGCAGAGAAAGCATCATTCATCCTCCACAAGAAACCGGCAGGCATCCTCAAATCAATCATAGGCAAGGACTCCGAGACCGTTCAGGTCGCATTCGACTCCAAGAATGCTTCATTCAAATTCGGCCAGAGCGAGGTGATATGCCGCCTTGTGGTCGGGAAATATCCGAAATACCGTGATGTCATCCCGCAGAACAACTCCAACATCCTCAAGATTGACAGGATGCAGCTTCTGAACACCGTACGCCGAGTATCCGTATGCGCCAACAAGGCATCCAACCATATCAAGTTCGACCTCAAGAGCGGTTCGCTTGAGATTTCAGCCCAGGACCTCGGATTCTCGATTGCAGCTTACGAGAAGATCGGCTGCCAGTATGACGGCGAAGACCTCACCATCGGTTTCAAGTCACCATTCATCATCGAAATCCTTTCCAACATGGGATGCGGTGAGATTGTGATGAAATTCCTCGACAGCAAGAGGGCTGCACTCGTAGTTCCGGCAGAGAACGAAGAGGAAAGCGGTAAGATATGTGGTATCATAATGCCGATAATGATTTCATAATGAAACTGAATCTCGAAAGACCGTTATTGTTTTTTGACATAGAAAGCACAGGGCTCAATATTGCGTCTGACGCAATCATTGAGCTTTGCTTTGTGAAGGTGATGCCTTCAGGGGAGCAGAGAGTCATGACATGGAGGGTAAAGCCATGGGACTATGAGAACAACTGCCAGAAGGCCATAAATCCTTCAGCACAGGCCGTTCACGGTATATCGGATGCAGACCTTGCAGATTGCCCTGCTTTTGCAGACATTGCACCGGAAGTCGTGAAATGGCTCGAGGGCAGCGACCTTGCAGGATTCAACTCCACCAAATTCGACCTTCCGATGCTCGCCGAAGAGATTGAAAGGGTACGCAAATTCAGGAAGGCAGAGTTCGACATCAACCTCCACGAGATGAAGATGGTCGATGTCCAGAACATCTACCATGTGATGGAGCCGCGCAATCTGAAGGCTGCCTACCGTTTCTACTGCGGCCAGGACCTTGAGAACGCCCATGCCGCCGAAGCCGACACCCTCGCCACATATGAAGTCCTGAAGGGACAGCTCGACAGATATCCCGAGACATTGAAGAACGATGTGGATTTCCTGTCGAACTTCTCCGAGAGGCAGAAAGCGGTGGACTATGCAGGCAGGCTCGTCCTCAACGAGAAGAAGGAGCCTTGCATCAGCTTCGGAAAGCACAAGGGCAAGACCGCCAGAGAGGTATATCTCACTGAACCTTCATATTTTGCATGGATTGAAGGAGGGGACTTCACTCTCGACACCAAAAGGCAGTTCGCCCTGCTGAAAGAGCAGTTCGAGGCCGAGAAAAAAGCTGCAAGACAGGAGCAGAAAGCCGCTGCCAACAGACCTCTGAGCGATGAAGAAATGGAAGATGTATTCCAGAAGCTCAGCGGCAAATTCGGCGGGCAGGGCAGACTGTTCTGACAAGACCATTGCTACTGAAAGAATGAATATAGTTGCAAAGACATATTCTGGCGGCATATGCTGCCGTCCCGACACGACATGGGAGAGGGAGAACAGGGATTTCTACTCTCCCGACTGTGCCGGTGCCATTCATTGGACACCTGTAGTATTTGCAAGAATCTGCAAGGCAGGCAAATGCGTGGGAAGCAAGTTCGTCTCAAGATATTACGACGGGATGAACTTCGGTGCACTCCTTTATATAGGAGACCTGCTTCCTGACTTGGCGGCTTCCTCATGCGCAGACCATACTTCGATTCTCCCCTTCCCTCTCTACAATCCCGTAGTATTCAGCAATACAGACAACTCCTTCTGCCTTACCAAAGACGGAGAGAAAATATTCGGATGCACCACCGAAGGCATGACCGGAAAAATTGAGGATGCCATCTGCGAGGCTTCCGTCCTCACATCCCTCAGAATCGGCGATGTAGTGGCTGTGGAGCTTGCCGCACCGTCCGTCCTCTCATCCCGGGACGAAAAGAAAAATGCCGTTGCCGCAACATTCTGCGACAACAGCACATTCGATTTCAGCATAGTCTGGTAGGCCCTACCTGTTGAATCCCTTGGCCGTAAGAAATTCCCAGATTCTGTCAAGATGCGTGTAGCTGCCTGTTCCCGGGCTGCACGTCCTCTGGAAGCAATGGCTGCGAAGGGCAAGGGTATGGAGTTCGCTCTGGATGCCCATGGAACGCATCTTCTCCCAACATTTAACGGAATTCATTGAGGCCCAGCCGTCTGCATCGCCATGGATGAATAGCATTGGAGCGGTTTTGAGGTCAAATGAGAATTCCGGGACAAGGACATCACCGTCTTCGTTACCGCCATGGTAATTGTGCTGGTTCTCTCCGTCAGTCAATGCATAGGCAGGATAAATGCCGATACCCCATTGTACGTTGCAAGGAATGTTTCTGTCAATATCATCAACCGGAATATAGGACCTGTGCATGGATGATGTCACGCCCATAAGTGTCAGATGTCCTCCTGCCGAGCTTCCCATTATGCCGATCCTGTCAGGGTCGAGGCCACGTGAGGCCGCTTCGCTTCTGACAATCCTGATCACCCTCTGCAAATCCTCCCAGGCTGTCGTATGCTTGGAAAGTCCGCTTTCGGCAGACGGTCTCGGAGTGCGGTATTTCATGGTCACCACTGTCATTCCCTTCGAATTTAGATAGCGCCTTGCCGGAGCCACCTCGAAATCGTCCGGTTTATTATTTTCATAGCTGCCGCCGGAATAGATAATCTGTATAGCCTTGGTTGTCAGATTGTTCGGGATATGCCATTCGATATAAGGAGTACACTGGTGGTCCTGTCTGTCCGGCATCTTGCCCTCTGGCCATACATCTTCACGGATGAGTTCAGCCCTGTCATTGTCGTCAGGATAGACCTCCATGATCGGCACTTCCGGGGCGATTTCTCCGAGATATCCCATCTGGCGCATGAATTCCACAGCTCTGTCGAATCCGAGTGCGGCATGTCCCTTGTCAGCATACAGATGGAGTTCTGCAGGGATTTTCATACGGCGCAACTGCCTGTAAACCAATGTGGATGTCGTAGGGGTATATGGGTCTTCGCCTCCATGATGAAGGCTCATGGGACAGGTCTTGTCATCGAATTTGAAAACATCACTCAATCTGACATCGGTGCCGTATCCGTCACGGGCAGCTATTGTTCCTGCCTCCGAGTCAGTCGTTCCATATGCCGGAGCGTTGACAATCGCCCAATTGATATGGCAAGGTATGCTGTCGAGCTTGTCAACCGGAAAATATGCCTTTGTCTGTGAACTTGTTGCAAGAAGGAGAGCGAGATGGGAACCGGCCGACATGGATATCGTACCTATTTTCTCCGGGTCGAATCCTCTTTTGGCAGCCTCGCTGCGAACAAGCCTGATTGCCCGCTGGCCGTCCTCCCATGCCGTCTTATAGATAGGCAGCCCGACCGGACGAGGAGTCCTGTAGACAAGGTTGACGCACTGAAAGCCAAGGGCGGTGAGCTTCTCTGACCAATCCTTTATATATTTCACGTCGCAGCAGCTCTGGTATGAACCTCCCGAAATCAGCACCATGCATCCTCCGTTGCTTGTCCCGGCAGCAGGGGCATCGAACCATTCGATATAGGCGATGCGGTTCTTTTCAGGACGGAATCCCTCGCGTGATGATTCATCGGTCATCGCCGCAATCTGATGGTCCTGGGCATCCGGCATCTTGCCTTTCGGCCATACAAGCTCCCTCTGTCCTGCGAAAGCATAGACGCAAGAAAGAAGGCAGAAAAAAGTCAGTATTCTTTTCATACTTTTCGGTTTATCCAAATCCCGACAAATATAACATATTTTACTCAAGTTTCGCAACTGATAATTATACCGGACGGGCCGTTTTGGGATACGAAAAAAGGCGGTATGAAACCGCCTTTTGTGCTCCCTCAGGGGCTCGAACCCTGGACCCCAACATTAAGAGTGTCGTGCTCTACCAACTGAGCTAAGGAAGCAATATTTGAAAGAACTTGTGATCCGTTTGGGGCTCGAACCCAAGACCCCAACATTAAAAGTGTTGTGCTCTACCAACTGAGCTAACGAATCAATCCATTCCTCGTCAAGCCTCTTCTGAAGAGCTGTTCTTGATTTGGGATTGCAAAGATAGTGTTTATTTTTTACACTGCAAATTTTTCTTGATTATTTTTCAAATATTTTGAATTCTGGCGCTGTTTTTGTCTGTTTGCACAGCCGTTGGACCACTAATTATTGGACAATGACAGACCATTTCCATATTAAATCAAGAGCGGACGGACTCGAACTGGGAGTCGTCATGACGGTCCCCGGTGATGAAATCAGAGGAATCGTCCAGTTCGCCCACGGCATGTGCGGATGCAAGGAAAGATTCCTCCCTGCGATGCACTATCTGTCAGACAGAGGATTCGTCTGCATAGCCAACGACCACAGAGGCCACGGGACAAGCATCCGTTCGGAAAGAGACAGAGGCTATATGTACAAGGGTGGATATAAAGCACTTGTAGACGACATGAAGGCCGTCTCCGACTATGCGGAGGAACGGTTTCCCGGCAAACCTCTTTATATTGTCGGACACAGCATGGGCTCACTCGCAGCCCGTATCTATGCCAGGAAATACGGCCACGGCATCGCAGGACTCTTCCTGTGCGGAAGCCCGGCCGGGAACCCTCAGGCAGGTCTTGGGATGGTCCTGTGCAGGATTGCCTGCATGGTCGGACTTGGTCATGTCCGCCCGACGGCACTCCAGAAAATCCAGTCGGACAGATTCAACGAGCCGTTTACAGCCGAAGGCCCGCAGGCCTGGACATGCTCAGACCCTTCAGTAAGGCAGGCCTTTGCCTCCAATCCTGCCTGCAATTTCTCGTTCACAGCCAACGGAGCCTACAACCTTCTCGCCATGATGAAACTTGCTTACAACGGCTCACGGGCAGAGAACCCCGGACTGCCCATAATCCTGATGAACGGAGCGGACGACACATGCAGCAAAGGAGCCAAGGGACTTGCAAAAGCCTCGCTTGCAGCCACCAAGGCGGGCTACATATCAGTAAGGTCAATCCTATATCCCGGGATGAGACATGAAATCCTCAACGAACCTCGCAGGGACATGGTTCTCGAAGACATGATTGCAATAATGGGAAACATATCGGAGAATAAATGACAAGGTGACTCATCAGCGCCGTCCCTTCCTGAAGAAGAATGACTTCTGCTCCCTCTTGCGCTCTATGTCCCTCTCTACAAATACTTTTTTAAGATTCTTCGGATCAAGTCCCGTATAGAACATTACTGACGAAGTTGTCATCGGAGTCGGAGTAAAATCCTGGACCTGATCCATGTACAGACCCTTCAGGGCAGGATTGCGGGACAGGGACTGCATTTCCCTCATGCCGCATCCGGGATGTCCCGATATGAAATAAGGCACCAGCTCGCAATGCTTTCCGCTCTGGCGCACAATGTTGTCGAATTCCATGCGGAGCCTCTCGAAAAGCCTGAAAGAGGGCTTTGCCATCAGCTTCAAGACTTCGTCCTCCGTATGCTCTGGAGCCACCTTCAGCCTGCCGGAGGTATGGTTCAATATAAGCTCACGCAGATATGGAGCCGATGTCTCGTCCACAAAGCCCTTCTCGTCCAGGAAAAGATCATAGCGGATTCCGCTGCCGATATAGGCATGACGTATGCCTTTCAGAGCTGCAATCTGCTCATACAATTTCAGCAGACGGGCATGTGATCGGTCCATGTTCCTGCAAGGAGACGGGAAAAGGCATGACTGCCTCTTGCAGACTGCACAGAGCGACTGGTCCCGGCCTTTCATTCCGTACATATTGGCGGTCGGAGCACCCACATCCGATATGTTCCCGGCAAAGCCCGGCAGATTGTTCAGTCCGCTGATTTCCTTGAGGATGGATTTCTCGCTGCGTGACTGGATGAACTTGCCCTGATGAGCGGCAATCGTGCAGAAATTGCAGCCGCCGAAGCATCCTCTATGAGTGTTTATCGAGAATTTGATCATCTCGTATGCCGGGATATGCTTCCCTTTGTACCTCGGATGAGGCAGTTTGGTGAAAGGAAGGTCCCAGAATGAATCCATTTCCTGCTCCGTCGCCGGAGGATATGGTGGATTTATCTGTACATGGCCCCCGCCGCAAGGCTCGACAATCACAGGAGCATGCATCATGTTGGCGCAGGTCTCGATGACATGGAAATTCTCGGCAAAAGCCACCTTGTCGGCATTGCATCTTTCGAATGAGTTGAGGAACACAGCATCCTTGAGGCGGCTTCTGCCGTCGAGTCGGAATCCAATCTGGGGTATCTTCCTGATATCGGCTATGTTGCGTCCGCTTTCAATGGCTCTTGTCAGCTCCAGCATAGGTCTTTCGCCCATACCGTAGCACAGCCAGTCAGCACCGCTCTCCACCAGGATTGACGGCTTGAGAGAGTCCTGCCAGTAATCATAGTGGGTGAGCCTGCGCAGAGAAGCCTCTATGCCGCCTATCACCACCGGAATGTCCGGCCATATCTGCTTCAGGATGCGGGTATATACGGTAACGGCATAGTCGGGCCTCTGGCCCGCACGCCCTTCGGGCGTATAAGCGTCGTCGCTGCGCAGACGCTTCGATGCCGTGTAATGGTTCACCATTGAGTCCATAGCGCCTGAGTTGACGCCGAAGTAAAGACGGGGCGCTCCGAGCTTGCGGAAATCCCTCAGGTCGTCCCTCCAGTTTGGCTGCGGAACGACTGCCACCCTGTAGCCATGCTTCTGCAACCATCTGGCAATCACCGCACTACCAAAAGACGGGTGATCAATGAAAGCATCACCGCTGAAGATGATGACATCTATGTAGTCCCACCCCAAAGCCTTGACTTCCTTGACGGAAGTCGGTATCATGTATGCCGTCTGTTCCATGGTGCAAAAATAGGCATATTTTCAGACATCGGAGTTTTTTATCAAAATAATCATATGTAAGTATAAAAAAGTGCCGTCCTTGTTGCTCAATTCAAAAAAATGTTCTACACTTGCATCCGCAAATCAACTTAACGAAACAAACGATTACAGATATGGTAACAACACCAAAGAGGAGAGCGGTCGTGAGCTATGAAAACATGTCAGAGGAGCTGGCAGCCGCATTTGCTGAGAAATATCCGAAAGGATTCAATGATTATTTTCCGGACCTGATGAAGTATGACAAGCCGGACGGGTCTTGTTTTTATGCCGTGACTGTGGAGATTCCGGATGCCATCTATCTGGTCAAGATCAAAGTGAAGACGGATGACGCGGAAGACATCGAGCGCTGGCTCGACGGAGACGACAACGATGATTCTGAGGGAGGAGAAGACGGAGACAGCCTTCCTGACGACAATATCGCCCAGTATTCCAACGGTGACGACGACGTTGCAGACGGAGACTGACAAAGAATGGGACGATCGAGTAGGAGGAAAACGAAAGTCTTCTTCCTACTTTCGTTTTCCGACCTCTCA
>JBJEBN010000119.1:0-5661 GCA_051870095.1 Candidatus Cryptobacteroides sp.
CGGCTGTAGGTCGCAATGTCAAAAGGTTTCGGGCGGGTCATTGTTTCAGTGTAGACATTGCCGAAGTTGTCAGTCACCTTGATTTCTAGGGTGGATGTCGGGCTGCTTGCCGTCACCATCCACATGTGGCTGCAGCTCTTTGTCGTGAATGAATCCTCCTGTGTCTTTCCGCTGGTCGGCATATAGACGAGTATGTGGAGAGGATCCCTGAAAGAAGCACCGCCTGATTTCGTTACAGTGAGCGGTTTGCCGTCTTCGGTCACCTCGATGTTCCATCCGGGGCCGTAGTTCCAGACATTCAGATATACCTCATTCATGTTGTTTGCCTGCTTCCAATTACCGCTGACGGCATCGAAGACTGCCACCTGCGCTTCCGGCTTGCCGGACATGTATTTCTCCGAAGTCAGATGGATGTTGTTGCGGTCGTAGCTTCGGAACTGGATGTCATCAGCTATGCCAGTTCCCTTGAAGCGCCAGCTAAAATCAGTGCCCTTGATGTCGAAGATTTCATAACCGGCAGGCGCGCCGTCCGTTCCGATATGGACTTTGCCGTCAGACTTGTAAACACAGTCCCACCAGTCAGCGCATACAGCACCGCAGTTGTGGTCATACCAGTTGCCGGACTGCTTGTTAGCCACCTGATGCGTATGTCCCGTGAAGAAATGAACCTGATCGAATCCGGCGAAGCTGTTGAAAAGTGCTGTCCTGTTAGCCTCCGTGTCGAGATTGCTTGTCGTTGCATGCATGGTCACGACAACCGCCTTTGACTTTGGAACGAATGCAAGGTCCTTTGCGAGCCATGCGAGCTGTTCGTCGGTGACGAGTTCGTTATATTTCCTGTCGGTGCGTCCTCCACCCTTGCTCGTACTGAGAATGTCGTCGAGAACGATGTAATGGACTTCTCCTATATTGAATGAATAAAAGTCAGGAGCGACTTCGGTCATGAACTGGACTGCATTGTCGAAATCTCCCGGCAGGTTCATATCGTGGTCATGGTTGCCGATGGTGTGGAATATCATCAGGTCATTGATGGTCTTCACATCGTTCAGATACTGGGCGAACTGGTAATTCTTTTCATACCAGTAATAGTCCCAGGTCATGTCACCGAGGGTTACGGCATAAACCTTCTCAGACTTATGGTTCTGGACATATCTGTCAACTTCCTGGCAGAACTCCCTGAACCATTTGCTGTCATTGTTCCTTCCTCCTGCGAGGTGCATGTCTCCGAGAACCAGCATCTTGTGGTTGGTCTGGTCACCGGCCTCGAACATTTCGAAATCGACTCTTTCCGCCTCCGATGCCGGAGAGAGAAGCCTCTGCCACAGTTTCGGGAGTACTCCGTCAACGGCAGTCTCATAACCGCTCGGGACTGACACGAATACATATCCGAATTTCTTGGCAGACTTCATATAATAGTATCCTTCATCATCCGTCGCCACTACCTCCACTCCATCAGACACGACAACTCCCTTAAGGGCTTTGCCTCCGCATGAAACCTTGCCGTAGACCGTACATCCCTCAGGAAGTTCATTGCCATCATCTACCGTGATGCGCATTTCACCATATTGGCGCGAGTTGCCGCCTCTTCTAAGCGACACTCCGTATGTTCCGCTCTGGAATCCGTCTTGCAGTGCGATGGTGAATGATTTTTCATTCACTTGCGTGATGGCACAGTCATGACCCACCTTCCTTGCGTCTTCGAGAACGATTACATCGCTTGCAAGAGGAGCTTTCTTGAAAAGGACCTTGAATGTCAGGGACAACTCTCCGACTGATACGCTTGCAGTTGACGGAACAATGAACTCCACATCGATTTCACCGCCCTGACCCTCAATCTTGCCGGAACACGAAATGAACATTCCCGCGAGCAGCAGCAACATGAGAATTGAAGACAGACTCCTTGATTTGAAGCTTATCATATAATTTATTGATTATTAATGTGTTGTATTATCTTTTATAGAGCCGGCAGGTTGGAATTTCCAACATGAAAACCGTAGATATTTCTTCCAATACTCTTTTAAGTATTGATTTAGAAATAGTTATATTCGATTTCTACATTTTTTCACACAAGAAATCATAAGTTTATACTATCGTCTGAAGCACCCTTGTTTCGGAAAAGCTTCTTCATTGCCCTGGCACGGTCCTCACAAGCTACGTCGATATATGGCTTCATTGCCTTGTAGTCCGAGTGACCGGTCCATTTCATGACGATCTGAGGAGGGATTCCGCGCGAAAGCGCGTAGCAGATGAATGTCCTGCGTCCGCAGTGGCTTGAAAGGAACCTCCATTTCGGGAGAGTTACATCCTTCCTCATACCTTTTATATAATAGGACTTTGTAACGGGCGAGTCGATACCGCAGATACATCCCACCTTGCGTATGAGCTTGTTAAGCTTCGTGAGACGCATGAACGGAAGGGCCCTCCCTTCAGGAAGGTTCCATTTGCTGTATCTGCTGAGAATGGTCCGTGATATGTCGTTGAGTTCTATGATGAGCACCGTATCGGTTTTCCTCGTGACGACTTTCAGGCAGTCGTCTGCGATGTCAGATACCGTCAGACCTATCATGTCGGAATAGCGGAGCGAAGTAGCGCAGCAGAAACAGAAAAGGTCCCTCGCCACGGCCAGATCTCCCTCCGATCCTCCCGGAAGGTCATATCCGAACACCTTCGCGAGCTCTTCCCCCCGGAGGAACACCACAGGGTTCTGTATGATCCTGAATTTCGGATTAACGGACATTCCGCGATCGCTGCAGTGGCCTTCTTTCGCAGCCCATTCCAGAAAAGCCTTGAGAAGGGTGTAATTCTTCCTCACTGTACTCTCGCGTAACCCCCGCCTCCGCAGATAGTCGAGGAATTCCTGACAATCCTCCTCACGGAGTTTCTCTATGGACTGGCATTTCCAGCGCCTCAGATGTACGAGCAATGTAAGCACGTTGCTCTTGCTGCTCTGTGACCACTGCCTCGTCTTCACGCCGTAGGACAAGTAATCATTGAAGCATCTTTCAATTGTTTCGGATTTTCCGTTTTTACCGTTCTCCCCCTTGATTTCCAGGAGGATAGACTTCATAGACGACAGACTCGGTCTGTGATTGAGCGAAAGCTCATAGTTCATGAATGCTGATTCAATCGTGTGGATTCTGGTGTTGATGACATTGAACGGGATGCCCCTGGAATTGTGGCAGCCCCTCAGGACCTCCATCTCTACCGGATTCCATTTTGACTGAGCGATGCTGTAACCTATGGAGGTAAGCATCCGTCGGCCTCTTATGGAGACGCTGACGATAATCGGGCAGTCGCCTTTCTTGCTCTGCCGCTTGTTAAGATAGAATTTTGTTGCCATTAGCTGTATGTATTAATGATGTAACATCAAATTTATACACACTATTTCCAACGGTAACCAGCTTTTTGATTTGTCACAATTCTGTTAAGAAGACATTACAGACTTGAAACAATTGTTAAGCAAATGAAAAAATGTTTTTCATTTAGTGTTAAATTTTTCGAAAAGTGGATGAATTTGAAAAATAATATACTATCTTTGTAAAAGATATGGGGTAAAATGAATCGGTACGGATTTCATAAGTGCCCCTATATGAAACAAACATAAAACGAAAAATAACACTGTATAATGAATTTTTTTTCACATCTTTCTGCCGTTGGCCTAAATCTCCTGACCATTGATTTTCAAGAGGTTCTGTTCCCATTCTGACAGTGATTAGTATTGGAAGAACTATCTATAAATAAGGACCATAATGGAGGTTACTAGCATAACAAAATTAAGGATATGAATTCGCGTAAACAGAGATCAATTTATATGTATGTCGCAGTCTTGATGCTCCAAATTCTCTGCATTTCATGCGCTGGCAATGATGTTCATGAGGAATCTGTCATAGACGTAAATTTCTCGATTCCTGAAAGGCTGGAAATAGCAGAAGGAGATAATGAGATTTCGTTCAGGATAATGTTCGGGAAAGCTCCTTTGGAAACGGATATTGTCGTCCTTACCGACTCCTGGGGAAAAGAGCATGACTGCCATATCATCAGTGTGGAATCAAAGACTTTTGCCATTTCACTTTTTGATGGTGTTTTCTCCGACACATACGAAGTAGGCATAAGGAGAGGTAAAGAATATCGTCTTATCGGTAAGATGTTGCTGTCCGTCCAGACAGCAGGGCTGGACCTGGAAGAAGGAGTAACCGTGTACGGAACTGTAAGTTGCGATGACGGAGCGATTCCAGGTGCTGTCATTTCAGATGGCGTCGAGGCTGTCAGGACAGATGAGAATGGATATTATCAGTTGAAGTCAGCCAAAAAGTACGGCTATGTATTCATATCGATTCCCGAAGGATACGAGGTCTCGTCAGAGGGTATTCTGCCGGTGCTCCATAAAAAATTGTTGCTTGATGAAAAATCTCCGGAAAAAGTAGATTTTGAGCTTTATGATGCTGGAAACCAGGACAATTATACTCTACTTGTGATGGGTGATATGCATCTTGCAAACAGGACAAATGACAGGACTCAATTTTCATATTTCGTCAATGATGTCAATGAATATGTTTCCGGACACCCGAACGAAAAGATCTATGGAATAACCCTGGGAGATATGACCTGGGACCTTTATTGGTACAGCAACAATTATCAGTTCAAGGAATATCTCAATGACATCAATAAGATCAATGGTATAGATATTTTTCATACCATCGGAAATCACGACCATGAAATGAACGCAGCCGGTGATTTTGACACTATTCTGAAATATACTGACATCATTGCTCCGGATTATTATTCATTCAACATTGGAGACATACATTATGTAATCCTCGACAATATAAAATGTACAAACTCTGGCAATGGAGACCGCACTTATGATACTATGGTGAGTGCCGAGCAACTTGAATGGCTGAAAAAAGATCTTTCGTTTGTTCCTAAAAACAAAACCATCATGGTCGCGATGCATGCGACAACCGGCGGGACATCGAATATTTCCTCGGTCACATCCCTTCTATCCGGATATAAATCAGTTCATTTCATAACCGGACATTCACACCGGGTATCCAATACCGACAAAAACTCATATTACGACCACAATAGCGGAGCGGTATGTGCAACCTGGTGGTGGACAGGGAAGAATACCGACAATGCAATCCATATAGGTCAGGACGGAGCTCCGGGAGGCTATCAGATTTTCAATATATCCGGAACGGATCTAAAGTGGCAATACAAGGCGACCGGGAGCAAGGTTGATTACCAATTCAGGACCTATGACCGCAACAGCATTAATCTGTCTTCCGACAGATATCTGGCTTCCGCGTACGAGGCCAACAAAGAAAATTTCGACGAGCTTGCGAAAGATTGGTCCACGGTATCTAATAATAACGAGGTTTATATAAACATTTGGAATCATGACCCCAATTGGACGATTGAGGTTACAGAAAACGGGAAACGTCTGGAGGCATCCAGAGTGACCGTAATGGATCCTTTGCATCTGTTGTCATATTGCACGTTTGCTTATAACAACTCGAGCAAGGCCGTCAGCCCAACCTTCAAGACTTCGGACAATTCCCATACCTTCAAGGTTGTGGCATCCTCCCCTTCTTCAACACTGGAAATCAAGGTTACTGACAGATTTGGAAATGTTTACACGGAGACTATGACTCGTCCTAA